>JAQUBU010000274.1 GCA_028686565.1 Syntrophomonadaceae bacterium | reverse complement strand
TATAGCAAAAGTAACCGGTACAATAAGTAACACGGTTGTAACATTATCCAGCAGAGCTGATGCCAGTGCAGTAACCAGTGCCAGTGCAGCCAGAATAGCCAGTGGCTTTCCCCCGGCAAGTTTCGCCGCTTTAACCGCCAGGTATTCGAAGACTCCACTCTGCCGTGTAATACCTACAATAATCATCATGCCTACCAGCAAACCAATAGTGTTAAAATCGATTGCCTCAATCGCTTGCTCCTGACTTATAACACCCAAGGCAATTACCAAGGTACCGCCCGCTATAGCTATAATGGTCCGGTGTATTTTCTCACTAATAATAAAAACATATACTGTCAGGAATATTACTATGGATAGCCAAAAATACATTATCAATCACCTCATAAAAATTGGGTAGCCTTAATAAGACTACCCCCCCCGGTAAGCCGATTCTCATAACTGCAGCACCATATCCTTAAAGGACTTAGGTTCCTCAGTCCTGCAATCGCGACTTTTGCCATGATTGCTTTGACCGTAGTATTTCAATATCATTTTATTGATTTTAGCACAGACTTAATTCCCTTTCAATATTTCTTGGCAAATGTAGGTCCTTTATCCCTAAATTCATATCAACTTTCTAACCACCCGTTTCAAAAGCGTCAATCAAAGCAATCAATTTTCGGGCCCGCTCCCGATGCTGTTCCAAAAACTGCAAATATAAGTCAGTCACATAGCAGAAATCGGCATTATCATCAGGTAATAACATCAATAACGACGGCTTTTCTTTTAGGTTTTTCTCATCAGCAAATACTCTAAGTAAAGAAGATAAGCTATAGCCGCAGTTTCTTAACAATCTTATGACCTTAATTTTCTCCAGATCCCATTCAGAATAGGCCATCCTGCCCTTACAGTCTTTGGCAATGACAAAAAGGCCGTTACGTTCCCAGGTTCTTAAACTGTCAATAGAAACATTAATCTCCCGGGCGGCTTGTTTTCTGCTTGTCAGCACAATCAAATTTTTATCTCCTGTTTTTTTCTCAAACCATTGGTCCAGAATAGCTAATGCTTGCAGCGCCCTTTGTTTCTCCGCATCCACCCTGTTCAGATATTCCCTTGCCAGAACCAAAGAGCCAGCAATGTTATACAATGCAAATTCCTTAACCAGTTGCTGAACCAGCTTTCCGTCCAGGGGATAAGGTCCTGGCAGCGCAACCCGCGCCAAATTCATTTGGTAAAGGTGATCATCGTTAAATACCCGGTAATTGTTATTCAACCGCGCTGCTTTGGCAATAAATCCCCACGCTTCATACAGGCGAACAGTATTGGCATGTACACCGCTTATTTTTGCGATTTCTTTTGTTGAATAAGTTTTGTTGTTCACTGCAATGTACCACTTTCGTCTAATTATTAACTCAACTTTCTGACCAAAAGAACAGCTGGAAAGCCCAAAAAAGCAATAAAATAAACTGTTTAAATTCCATATTGACTAACATCGCGAGCTATCTTATATGTCATTGCTATGAAACTAGTGTACTTGTCATTGCAAGCGCAGCGCCAACCTGTCATTGCGAGCGCAGCGCGGCAATCTTCCCTCGCCAAGTCATTTTGATTGCTTCTCTACCGCTCGCAATTCTCACGGGTAATAACCCGCCACGATAAACGAAAAGCGCAGATCGTTTTTCATTTACATAATCAATTACCGGGGAAGATTGCCGCGCTGCGCTCGCAATGACAGGTTGGCGCTGCGCTCGCAATGACAGGAACGTTAATTTCATAGCAATGACAAGTACTCTAGTTTCATAACAATGACAGATACACTAGTTACGTCGCATAATATATCAACTAGGAAAGTTGAGTTATTAAGCAGACAGTAACCATTAGGCAAAAAATCCGAGGCTTGACTGATCAAGTTAATTTATTGTGGTTTAATTCATCAATAAGCTCTCTGAGGGCACAGGCAACAACAGCCAGAATGTCTATGTCTACCTTGTCAATGGTATCCATGGAAGTATGGGCAATGGTTGCCCAAATCTCGCTGAAGTCTTCAGTAGTTAAGGCAATAGCCGGTATCCCATTCAAGGCAAATATAGCATGATCGCTTTGATACCAGGGTTCAGTCTCAGCAAAATTTTTGCTGTCTTTAAAAACATGTTTAACTGCTAATGAAATCGTTTCCGATGAATTAAAAAAACAATAGGTGGTTCTGCTTCCTTTACTTCCTGCACCATCGGCATTAACTGCCAGAATGATTTGGTCCATTAGCCCTTGATTATCCTCCAGATACTTCATCCCTCCCGGATAAGCATAGTAATCTTCGCCATTGATGGTCAGCAATTCTATGGTATATTTGCTATTATACTCCTTTAACAAATCCGCAAGGGCCAAAAGCAGGCATACACCTCCCCCATTGTCCAAAGCACCGGGAGTACCTTTTTTACTGTCGATATGAGCGCAGAACACAATTCTTTCAAGAGTCTGGCCCTTTTTGATCCCGATTACATTGCAGGCTTTGGATGGTATCCTGATTGATTCCATAAAGAGATAGATTTCCTTTTCAGGCTGATCTAGAATTTTTTGGCCTTCTTCTTCACTAATATAAGCCGAAGGAATATCAAAATCACCATCTTCAATCAAGGGAAAAGGAGACATGGCTCCTGTCGTTGCAGGGTTCCGTCCGGTTATGGCAATGACTGCCAGAGGGTTTTTCTGCTCCAGCAAAGCAACCATCTTTTTATGATGATCGGGATTATAAAAGGTAAAGCCCTTTGCTGCTAATTGTTCTTTGCAAATTTCTCCATACAAAACAAGAATTTTATCTGAGAAATCTCCTTCGGCAAGATCATCTATTGAAGCTACCGCTTTGAAATGGCTTTTAATTTCGCATGATCTGCTGTAGGGTCCGATAAAACCCTGGATTGACTCTTCTCCTATTTTAAATATGATATCCCCGCATTCCCAATCTATGCACTCCAATTCTGGTTCACTAACCGAAAAACCTGCCGATGCCAGGCGTTTGGATACATAGCTGCTTGCTCTCCGGTTTTTTTCACTGCCCGGATGCCGGTCCCCAATAGTGACACATAGTTCAGTCAAATCATTGTTGATTTGTTCATTTAGATTACGCTTCATAATAATCCTCCCAGATTTCTAAATTTATTCTTTTGCACAATACTAAACCCCAAATTGGCAGGGTTTTGTTCTTAGTTTTTATTCTAACTATCTGATGGAGAGTGGTGTGCTAATGGAGGGTTTATAACGAGGCGAAAAGATATTCCCGCTTTTTATGCGGTCGGCTTCCTTTTAACATACTTGCAGTCGGACTTCTAATTCCCTGCCTCGTTGCAGCGGTGTGTTCAAACTGCTCCGCACTTTCTTTTATGCTTAAACGAGGCGAAAAGATATTCCCGCTTTTTATGCGGTCGGCTTCCTTTTAACATACTTGCAGTCGGACTTCTAATTCCCTGCCTCGTTGCAGCGGTGTGTTCAACTGCTTCGCAGTTCCGAT
>JAQUBU010000273.1 GCA_028686565.1 Syntrophomonadaceae bacterium | reverse complement strand
AAAGCCGTCCAATTTGTTTCTTCCGCACCGCTGCAACGAGGCAGGGAATTACAACCCGCCGCCTGTTTTGTTAATAGCCCCCCCCCCGCTTAAAGAAGCGGGGAACATCTTTTCGGCTCGTTGTAGCTGCATATAGAAAATAAGATTACCGCGCTGCGCTTGCAATGACAAGTACGCGAGTTTCATAGCAATGACAAATATGCGAGTTTTGATAGCAATGACATTTCAACAGCTACTGTTATTGTAAGTCAACTGCTAAAGTTAGTACGAAAATACACCTAGTCACTTTATTTTCATAGTGTTTGCGTCCTGCGGGCATGATGGGTTGAGTTAATAATAATGACTCAGTTCGCAGCAAATGTAATTTAAAATACCCGGATCGTAATTATCTTTTATTCAGTGCTTTTAGTATTTTCATCTCAATTTCAGCTTCTTTGGGATAGGCCCATTCGTATCCGTTTTCTTCCATGAATCTGCCCTTGCAGAGCAGCTTCATTTTAGCACGATTTCCATCAAGTTCTGCTTTTTCAAATTCGTATAGATCACAGCCGAACTGATCCGGAATGACCCGGTAACGATTCCTTTTGCATTCGAGTATCTGGGGAGTTCCTTGTTCAGTCAGCCATTTGCGCAGACGATAGACAGTAGCATAGAGATTATTGTGGGCTTTTTCATAATCCATGTCATACCACAGAGTTTCGGTTATCTGTTCCCAGGAAACAGCAGCGCCTGACCTGCTGACCAGGAATGCAAGCAGTTCCCTGGCCTTGGCACTGCTGAAGGGAACTGCCGTGCCGTTGATTAAAACCTCGAAACTGGAAAAGCACTGAATATAGATACGGTTACCATGAATCTTTCTGGCGGTGGTTTTCTGAGCCGGTCTTAGCCGGCTGGCAATCCGTTCGAAGGTTTTGGCCAATCTTTCCTGGGAGATCGGTTTCAGGATATAATCAAGGGCGTTGAGTTCAAAAGCCTCAACTGCATACTGGTTGAAGGCTGTGGCAAATACGACCAGAATATCCGGATTCACGGTCAGGATTTCCTCAGCCAATTCCAGTCCGGTTTTCTCGGGCATTTCTATATCCAGGAATACAATATCCAGAGGATGCTTACGGATATAGGCCAGAAAATCATCGCCATCATCAAATAGACCACAGAGTTCAACATCTTCCCGGCTGGAGATTATGGTCTTAAATCGTTCCAGGGCATGTTTTTCGTCATCAACTGCTGCTATTTTAAGCATTCCTGTTCCTCCCTTATCGTAAAGCTAATCCTGGTGCCGACATTGCGAGCACTCTCTATGGTAAGGCCTGCACCGTACAGTTTTATAAGACGTTCGTGAATATTCATAATACCGATACCGCGACGCTGGATGCTATCATCAAGCAGGCTGTTGGCTTTTTCTTGATCCATACCGACACCGTTGTCAATTACTTCAACATGTATCTGCTCATTGACCGTGGTAATCTTGAGCCATACTTCACCATTACTTTTTTGCTTGGTAATCCCATGACGAATCGCATTTTCAATCAACGGCTCGATAATCAAACGCGGAATTTGAATATTCAGCGGTACCTCAATTTGTTGGCGGTAATGGATTTTATCAGCAAAACGAGCTTTTTCAATAGAAATGTAGTTTTGTATAAGAGACAGCTCTTTTTGCAGAGTTGTCATTTGATCACAGGCGTTAAAATCAAAGCTGGCCTGCAAAAATTGGCCCAGCTCCAGAATCAGTTTTTGGGCCCTGGACCCATCCTTGCTGCAGACATTGGCGATGGCGGAAAGTGCATTATATAAGAAATGCGGCTTGATTTGCGATTGCAGCAAGCGAAGTTCCGCCTGTTGTTCACGTTCATTGCTTTTTTGGAGTTCCTGCAAGGCTTTTTCGCTTTTAATAACGACCTGAGCATAGTTTCGGGCCAGCACAATCGCCCCCAGCAAAAGGATAATATAAAATCCCAGCGGCGCTAGCAGGAATAAGCCATCAATAATACAGTTTTGCAGTAAAATATCATAGATACTGCTTAAGAACAAACAGCTTGCGGCCAATATGATTATCCACCTCGAAGTATTCCTGGTGTTCAACAGAAGTGCTGATATTTGAACAAAACCCAGGACCAGCAAGTTTAATTCCAAAAGCCAGGTGAATTTGGTAAAAAACGAAATCGGTGTGGTCAGGATAACCATGCTGAAAACCAGGGTTAAGCTGACAATAAAGCGGATTAATGTTTTTTTCAAGAGATGGGGGTAAATACTGTTGATTAATAGTATAAAGAAGACCGGAAACCATGCCAGGGTCAGATAATCAATCACCACATGGGTGCGAAAGCTTGAAATAATATAGGTAAGCGTATAGTTGCCGTAAATCAGTACCCGACCGGCAGCAGCCAAACACAGCAGGGCGAAATACAGCATGGTATACTGGATTCTGTTCTGGCCGATCAGATATAAGATAATGCAGAGCAGCAGCATAATGCAGTAATTACCCAGCAGAAATGAATCCAAGTAGGCGGTAAGCTTATAAACTGATTCAATTTGGGCCGGGGTACCCAAATGCATAACATACCACATTCCGCCCCGGGCATAGGTAAAATTGGCAATGTGCATGGTGATGGTAAAATGACTGGCGTTGGCTGTGAAAATCACCCTCTGGGGTCTGTACTCAGGAACAAAACCTGCCTTTTGCAGAGATATCTGCCCGTTTTGGGCAACTAACTGATCATCAATGTACAGCCGATAAGCGGTGGACTGAGGCGGTATTTTTAAACTCAGGGATTGATTCGGTTCAACGCCGGTAACCGTCATCCTATAGGTTGCGCCACCAAAACCATCCGGTAATTCTCCCTTGACTTGATAGCGGTTCCAGGTGCCCGGGACTTTTATAAAATTATCCGTACTGTTTTGTAACTGCCCGCTGGCAGGCTGGGTCGGCATGGAAAAAGCACCTGGATAGAACTCCCACTCCCCATCCAGGGAGATAATGCCCTGTTTTTCAAAATCATATCCAGCTAGGTCCAGTTGTCCACTTTTAACGGAGGGTTGCCGGGAAGAGAGACTTAATACCATGACAGCTGTCAGCAAGGCTGTTATGGTAATGATGACAAAAATACTGCCAATGAGTTTTCTCGGATTGTTCATGACGGTTTGGCCTCCTGATCAGGTTTCAATAGCGCAGATGAATAATTACCGGTTATAACCATTACATGATGGGTTTGAAGCATATTTCACGGGATAATAACCTTAAGTTAAGTTTAACCGATAACAAAGCTCACCCTGGTTCCCTGGTTTTCACGGCTTTCTATGGTAAGACCCAGACCATAGATTTTGCTAAGACGCTCGTGGATATTTATCAGGCTAATACCCTGACAGCTGCTGTGCGGTGCAAGCAGGCCGTCCAGTTTCTCACTGTCTATACCAGCACCGTTGTCCCAAACTTCGATCCGAATTTTATTATTGTCAATATAAGCCCTTAAGCTTATCTGGCCGCCC
>JAQUBU010000031.1 GCA_028686565.1 Syntrophomonadaceae bacterium | reverse complement strand
GGTATTTCTTTTAAATCCAGTTCTATTAGTTTTTCAGCAAGCAAGGCATCCGCCTGTAGTAAAGGAGATATGGCATAAATAATTGAATTCAGATTTTTTAATTTCCGGTCGACAATTTTATTTTTCTCCAAGGAAAGGAATTCGCTGATTATGGAATTGGCCCGGTCCAGTTCCTCAAGCATAATATCAAAATAGCTGCGGTGGGAGAAAAATTCAGGGTTTTGACTCATAATTTGCAAAAATCCCCTCACCGTTGTCAAGGGATTTCTAATTTCATGGCCTATACCGGCAGCGATTTCCCCCACCGTATGCAGTTGTGCCAATTTCAGAATCTCTTTTTCAATTCTGCGATACTCGCTTATCTCTTCAGCTAATATCTGTCCGCCAATTATCCTGCCGTTTTCATAAATAGGAGCTATCTTAACCCTTAAAAGCAATTCCTTGCCATCCTTCGAAAACACCCGATGTTCAAAAATTGAAACTCTTCCATCCTGCAAATCCCTCAGCGAACGTACTCTTATTTTCTGCTTATCCTCATCATGAATGAAATCAAACATTGATTTTCCTATCATCTCATCAAAAGAATATCCGAGATCATTACAAACTTTCTGATTAATATAGGTTATTTTGAAATCCAAGTCATAGGTATAAAAATGTTCATTCATGTTATTCATTAAATGTTGCTGATAGTCGAGTTGTTTTTGCAACTTTTCCTCAGCACCTTTTCGTTCACTAATATCACGGCTGAAAAACAACAACTCTACTTCGGGAACTGAGGTACTAATAATTTTTCCAATCGTTTCGAACCAGATATAGCTTCCGTCCTTTTTCCGCACCCGGTACTCATCACTGGCTTCACCGTTTTTAATGATGTTATCGAATTTCGCCATTACATGACCAATATCTTCCGGATGTATCAACGCAAAAGCATCGGTCCCTATTAACTCCTCTTTTTGATAATCAAGGGTTTGGCATATGGTTAAATTGGCATATATAATTTTCCGACTATATGGAGACATGGTATAAAACATAAGATAGGCATTATCGGCTATTAAGCAATACCTTTCTTCTGATTCTTTTAATTCTGCTTCAACCTTTTTAAGCTTGCTTATATCACGGCTTACCAGCAGAATCTCCTTTTCTCCAAGCTTATTTCCAACCACCTCACCAGCAATTTCCAGCCATATATAAACCCCCTCTTTATTTCGCCACCTGTACCCGGCATTACCTTTTCCTTCATTAACCCCCGTATTCAAGATTTTCTTGAACCGTTCGCGATCTGCAGCATGTACAAGTTCAAGGCCGTTTTGGCCAAGTTGTTTCTCGTGATGATAATCGAAAGTACGAGCATGAGAAGGACTAATATATTTGTATTCCCAATTTACAGGATCGATTATAGCAATGATGTTATACACATTCTCTGCAATTAATCGGTATTTGTCATACTTATCTGCTGCATGAACTTCCTGTTCCGACATATAATCCTCCTAATTTTTCTATGATGTGCTATTATTTACATCATTTGACATGAGAGGTTTGTTTTCCTGCTTTTACTTTTATATTTTCATAATGAAAATAGCCGAACTTTATGTCCAGCTATTTTATAAACTCAACTTTGGTAGTTGACATATTATGCGATACAACTAAATTGTCATTGCTGAGGCAACGCATCTCCTTTTCATTTCTATGAAACTAGTGTGCTTGTCATTGCGAGCGCAGCGCCATCCTGTCATTGCGAGCGCAGCGCGGCAATCTTCCCCGGTAATTGATTACGTAAATGAAAAACGGTCTGCGCTTTTCGTTTATCGTGGCGGGTTATTACCCGTGATAATTGCGAGCGATAGCGGAGCAATCTAAAATGACTTGGCGATGCATGGATTGCTTCGCTGCACTCGCAATGACATATAAGATAGCTCGCGATGTTCGTCAATATGGGATTTTTAAAGTTTATTTTATTGCTTTATCGGGCTTTTCAGCCTATTCTTTTGGGCAGAAAAAGTTGAGTTATAAATTTATAATCTTATTCCTATGATCCACAATTTCGGTTAGTGGTCAAAATTCCTAAATGCTTCCGGTATTAAATCAGCCAGAGTAGCCTTGGCCATACCAATGCTGGTATCAGCTGCTCCATAGTAAACCAAAATTTCATCATCATCTTCAAGTATGTCTTTTTCCAGAGCTGGCACCGCACCGCAAGTGAAGACTACATTGGGGACCCAGGCTCCGCTAATGCCTATTTCATATTCCTCTTCAGGCTCCAATACAGGGTTGGGCGAACGATATATAACTTTTTCCGGGTTGTTCAAAGCAACTAGTATTACTCCCAGGCGATAGACATAATTGTAATCTACACCGTGATAGATCAATAACCAACCATATTTTGTTTTTAACGGTTGGGCCCCGGCCCCAATTTTTAAAGAATCCCACATTCGTCCTGGCCGCGGCCCGATTATTATGGCATGGTTTTCTTTGGAAGGAAATTTGATTTCTTTCATATAAGTAACCCAAATGCTCGGTTCTATGCGATGGTAGATAACATAGCGATTATTTATCTTTTCAGGAAAGAGAATAGCATCCTTATCCCATATATTTTTGAAAGCCAACCCCTCTCTTGTCCATTGCTCATATTTCCCTTTCAGGAATTCATCAACTCCAATGGAAGCAGCAGCAATCTGAGCAATATTACCATCATAGGCAGTGTATAGCATAAATATCCGGTCTTCAATTATAATCAGCCGGGGGTCTTCACAACCCATGTTTTCTTCGGATGTAGCTGGGGAGAAAATCGGCCGGGGCAATCTTTGCAGTACTTTATAACCGTCGGTTATAGCTAATCCTATATGAGAAATATCATCATCTCCAACTGCTCGATAGAACAGATAAACCTTATCCTTTATTCTCAATGCACCCGGATTCAGCACATATTTTGACTCCCATTCACTTTCTTCCAATGGTTCCAAAATAGGATTGCCCTGGTAGCGCTGCAGATACTTGCTGGGCTCATTGGTTGTTTCCTGTACTACAACAGCTACATCCTTGGGACGAGCCGGGAGCAAAGTATCCAGGAGGTTTTGCTTGCTCTTTCCAGCAGGAATCAGCCTAAACACGATTTCCATTATTTCCTCCGCGTCGTAGCCCAATTCTTCGTAAAGCGACTCTAAAAAATCATGATTGAACCATCTATTTTCCACACTGGTGGTTAACGGGGTGGGTATTTTACGCCCCCCTTTAAAACTATAACTCGCCCAGCTCCAGGCCGAGCAAGTTAAAAAGGTTTCATTTTCAAGCACCTGGCTAAGTCCATAACCGTCAGCCATTAATTCAATAGTGCGAGCCATTTTTTTATTCCCTTTTTCATAAAGATGCTGAGCCAGGTATCTAATTTTTTCTACCAGTTTTCGATGATGATAATTCTCGAAAATGGTATATGCACAGAAATCATCGCCTTTTTGCAGATCCAATAAGGCACTGCGGAGCTTAAGGCCAATATTTTTACGCTCCAATACGTTAAGATTAAATAATCGGGAATAGTGTTCGGCAATTGCCAGCCTCCGCACAATACTGGTAAAATACCGTATTTTAGGGTATTTGCCCCCACGGTCATCTTCCAGATATTTAATTGTAATTCTCGCTGTAACACGGTTCAGATAGGAAAGTCTCCCTTGAGATAATATACCGGGGCGCAGTTCTTCTTTTAAAATCAATGGTTTAATTTCTACCCATTCCAGGCTTTCGGGTTTAAGATTATCCAATAGCCAAAAAAGGATCTGGTCAGAATAACCTCTGCCTTCAACAAAATTAGCATAGGTTACTGCATCCCGGGTATCCATGTTTTTAATAAGATCCGCGGGTTTGTAATAAGCCAGCGGTATCATTATATTGACGGGCGGAAAGCGTACCAGCATTTCCCGCAAAAGATCTTCACCGACCGTAAACATACAATGCCTGGGATAAACTTCAAACAGTCCGTTTACAAAGCGTTTTAAACCTATTTCGCTATGCAAATCACCAGGAAACACCTCATCCAGGGTATTTTCCAGCTGATCCATATATTTTTCCACCGCAGCTATTATTTGGTCAGGTTTAGCTTTGCTGTCCAGTTCCAGCCCTTCACTTATAAATTTGTTGAAATTGTTTTCATAACGTTTGCGTAACTCGCGAAATATATTATCGGTATTTACTATGCGATGGTCTTTACCTACGATTTTTTTAGGCACTACGATAGGCTTGCCGGGTACATACTCCATATATCCCAGGGGAATTATGGGGGGTTTATTTTGCTCTCTTTTATGGAGCCACTGCCGGGTCAATTCAGGTTTTATTAACCAAAAGCGGCTGGTGAGCTGCTGGCGAATTGAGTCCATCTTGCCTACCATGATTGCATCTCTTTCCCGCTCATTCATAAAGGAAATACTATCACTAAATGCCCTCATTTCAAGAGCATAACTAGCTACACGACCATTATAGAGAGCAGTAAGAGCAGCCAGCAAATTATCTTTTTGTTCTTCCGCTTCAAAGTTATAGTTTAAAAGAAAACAGAATAATGCCGATACCCATAATTGATCAGAAATAGTAAACTCATTAATCGGGATAGTATCCAATTTCTCAATTTCATTGTCATAATCGCACTTTTTAAGGATTGATCCATATTTTTTCTTAAGCTCCTTAAAGTTCTGCAATAGCTCTGGAATTGGATAATTTATAAAATCCGGCCGGTTGATTTCACTGCGGGCTATTATGTCTGCTACTTTAACTACCAGACGGTCCTGCAGCCATATGGCACTATCGCGTCTTAGAGATTCAAAAATAATACAGGCATTATCACGAAAAATCCGGTTTCTGGTGTGCAGGCTATGTGGATTGACTATACCGCCCATATTCACTTCGCAAATATGTTTATTCCAGCATAACGCCCGGGTTAATAACCAGAAATCTATACCATAGCCTTGCAGACTTTTTCCCCAGAAACGTGCTTCATGAGCCAACTCCTCAATAAAATCATGGGAAATGGCATAAATCCCCCCCAATGGGTCACCAACCCGGCAACCATAAAAAACTTCCAAAAAGGGTGCCGCCATCATATGAGCAATGCTGTCGATACCAAGGTGCCGCCGCAGACTCCCCAAAACCAGATCATAATGACCCTGAATAGGAGTTAAAAGGCTTTCCAGCCAGGCACTATCTATACCTGGTCCCTTTTCACTTGCCATGTTGGCACTAAAAAGTAATAAATCAGCTTCCAGGCGTTCGCTTATTTCAATTATGGTCCTTACACTCATTCCCCGTCCGCTTATTTCCGCAGGCAGCAAAAAACTTATTCGGGGATGTTTTATATCAATTTTCTTAATAGAATCCAGGGTCTCCTGAGCTGAACTGTCACCTACACACAGTATTAATTGTCTTCTGCCAATCCATGATTGCAGTACATTATCAAGTGATTGCAAAACTAAAGCCAGAGTATCTTTTTCATTGTTGAAGGGAATTCCAATAATTAAATCAAAATCACTGAACTGGCTAAGTTGCGGTGATATTTGCTTGATCACCTCATCAAACTGACTTTCGGTATTATGATGGGTCAAAACCTTAGCCCTCCTTGCTTTAAACATCGGAAGAAACAGCGGAGCATTTCTTTTGCAACGCTGCAACAAAGCGGGGGATTTAAGCACCAGAAGAAACTGCGCAGTAGTTTCAACATACTGCTGCAACGAGGCAGCGCCTCGTTATAACCCGCCTCCTGTTTTGTCAATAGGTACCTGTCCACTTAAAAAGCGGGAAACATCTTTTCGCCCTCGTTATATAGATGATTTTATTTATGAAATGCTTGAATTTGAGCATCTCAAATCCAACAATCATTTAGCTTTCAAACTATTACTGATCAAAGTTGAATTACTTTAATAATATGCTCCTTTTGGGGATTTAATATTTATTGTCTTTTGTAAACTAAAGATAAAATCAAGTATTAATTTGATATGGTCAAACCAAGAAGGGCCAAGGCAGATGCCCTGACCCTTAGTTCACTTTTATTTCAGCAAGTCTTCCATCTCCAGGAGCAGCTTTCCAAAATACTGCAATGCTTTATTGACCGGTTCGGGACTGGCAAGATCAACCCCGGCTTTCTTTAATACATTCAGCGGATAATCAGAACTGCCCGCTTTTAAAAATTCCAAATACCTGTCAACTGCCGGTTGGCCTTCCTCCAGAATTTGCTGTTTAATGGCCGTAGCTGCCGAAAAACCGGTAGCATATTTATAGACATAAAAAGCCGAATAGAAATGCGGTATACGTGCCCATTCCATATCGATTTCTTCATCCAGAATTACTTCAGGCCCATAATACTGTATGTTTAATTCCCGGTAGATTTTGCTGAGGTTCTCCGGAGTAAGTGCTCCTCCATTTTCTACTTGTTCATGGATTATCTTTTCAAACTCCGCAAACATGGTCTGCCGGTATACAGTTCCGCGGAACTGCTCCAGGTAGTGATTGATAAGAAACATTTTTTCCTGCTTGTCTGTGCAATTATTTAACATGTGGTCTATCAATAAAGATTCATTGACGGTTGACGCGACCTCAGCCAGAAAGATGCTATATTGGGCATATATAGAAGGCTGATTCTTATTTGAGTAATAGCTATGCATCGAATGTCCCATTTCATGTGCAAGTGTAAAAACATCATCCAGTTTGTTGTCATAATTAAGCAAAACATATGGATGAGTTTTGTAAGATCCCCAGGAGTACGCACCGCTAGTCTTGCCTTCATTTTCATAAACATCTATCCAGCCGCTGTTCATGCCTTCACTCAGTTTGCCGACATATTCTTTGCCTAAAGGCTGCAGGCCTCTAATGACCAACTCTTTGGCCTGCTCATAGGGTATATTCATCTTATATTCCGTAACCAGCGGTGTATAGATGTCGTACATGTGCAGTTCGTCGAGCTTAAGCATTCTTTTACGCAGTTTCATGTAGCGGTACATATATTCCATATTATTATGAACCGATTTAATAAGCTGTTCATAAACATCCTGTGAAACATTATCCTGGTCAAGTGAGGCCTGTAATGCAGAAGGATATTTACGAACCCGGGCATAGAATATATCATTCTTAACACTGGAGCTAAGGGTAGTTGCTAATGTGTTCTTCAGCTTGCCATAAGAACTGTATAAGGCTTTAAAGGTATCCATGCGGACTTGCCGGTTGCTGCTTTCCATAAAACGCCCATAACGGCCCTTGGTGAGTTCTATGTCGTTTCCTTCTTCATCTTTGATTATGGGAAACTTGATATCTGCATTATTAAGCATTCCAAAAATGCTTTTAGAAGCCAATGATAAATCTGCACTCATAGCCAATATCCTTTCCTCTTCCCGGGAAAGTATATGCTCCTTTTGTCTCATTAACTCGTCAAAAAAATGCTGGTATATTTGCAGATCTTTGTTGGCACTTAAAAATTCCTTTATTCGTTCTTCTGGTAAACCGGTTATTTCAGGGATGATATAAGAAGTAGAACTGCCCACCTGTATGCTCAAGCCTTCTATGCGGTCAAATAAGCTTTGGTAATGAGATTTGGCATTATCCTCATCCCTGCGCATACGTGAATAAACATAAAGCTTTTCAATGGTAAGCCCCAATTCGTCGGATAGGCGTAATACCCCCAACAACTCGGCCGCAGAATCGCCTAATCTCCCCTGGTATTTTTCTACTTCTTTTACGCTGCATTTTACACTTTGAAAATCACTTTCCCACAAATCCTCATTGGAGTAGATATCCTCCAGTTTCCACTTATATTCAGTTGCAATTTCTTCTCGTTTTTTGGTTAGTCCGCTCATTAATAAGTCCTCCTCAAAATGTTATATCTCTTAATAGAAATACCATATAGTATTGAGCTTAAATCAACTTGATCCTGGATTTTTTTAATTGTAATTCTGAATTTTGAATTATCGTTGGATAATTCGTATTTCTATTTATTCACCATTAATATGAAAGCTTTAACCGCTTTCAAAGTACCAGACAAATTTTAAAACTATTTTGCCCTTTTTACCGTGAAGGTAAGCAGTATTTTATATAAATATTTTTATCGCCGCTTGAGCGAGACCAGACAATGGAGCTGGATAAATACCAATAAATACTGTGGCCAGCAGGCAGATCCAAAGAGCCAGCCTGGTTTCCAAACCCGGATTAATAGGAGCATCGCTGGCACTTTCGCCAATATACATGATTCGAGTTAGAGAAAGGTAATAATAAACCGATACCATGCTCATAATCAAACCAATTAAAGCTAACCATAAATAACCTGATTGGACAGCCCCGGAAAACAAGTAAAACTTGCCGACAAAACCAGCCAGGGGTGGAATGCCCGCCAGCGATAACATACAAATAGTCATAATAGCAGCCAGCATCGGGGAACGCCGACTAAGACCGGCAAAGGCCTCCATACCTGTGCTGCCAGTGTCAACTTCCACGGCAGTAGTCACTGCAAAAGCTCCGGTGGTGGAAAAAACGTAGAGCATGGCATAAAAAAGCATACCCTTTAATCCATAGGTATTGGCTGCCGCCAAACCAGCCAGAATATATCCAGCTTGTGCAATGCTGGAATATGCCAATAATCGCTTTACATCGGTCTGGACAATAGCGATCAGGTTGCCCGCTACCATGGTAAGCGCTGCGATTACAGCCATGTATATACTCCAGTTGAATTGCGCCAGGGGCAAGGCTAAAACAAAAACTCGCAGGAACGCTGCAAATCCAGCAGCTTTGGACCCCACCGCTAAAAATGTGGTAACCGGTATCGGTGATCCTTCATAAATATCAGGTACCCACATATGGAAAGGAACTGCCGCGATTTTAAACCCAAACCCCGCCAGCATCATCACCACTCCAGCAATTAAAGCTGGTTCCGTCCTTAACCTGACAGCTATCTCACTAATTACCGTAGTTCCGGTCACAGCATATATAAGACTCATGCCAAAGAGCAGTACGGCAGAGGATATCGCGCCCAAGACCAGATATTTCAGACCTGCTTCGGCAGAAAACTGATTTTGCAGGAGAAACGCGCTCAGGATATAAAAGCTGATAGTCATCAGTTCCATACCTACATAAAGAGTTATCAAATCACCTGCTGAAACCATGATTATCATTCCCATGGCAGCAAAAATCATCAAACTCACAAATTCGCAGATCTTTTCCTTAAATCTTTTTATATACTGTAAAGAACTTAATAAAACCAGGATTACTGCCAGCAAGAACAGTATTTTAAAAAAATTGCCAAAGCTGTCAACCACGTAAACCCCATTAAAAAGGCTTTGTTCCCGTGAGAAAAGAACAATGGCATTTAATAGAACCAGGAACATGCTGGCAACTGCCGCTTTAGTCAGGATTTCCTTACCCCGGACATTCAAACCCGAACTCAAAACGAGCAGCAGAATCCCGATCAGGGCTACTATGATTTCGGTTGACAGCCAGTTAAAACTCATTAAAAGCTCCCCCCTGTCAATATAGTGGCCTGAATGTTGGTCAAACCAACTTGCATTACAATCTGCTCAACCCCGCTATTTATTAAGCTCATAATGTCTAAAGGATATACGCCTCCCAAAATAATTACACTGCCCAATACTATCAAAGGCACCAGCTCAGGCCCCTGCAAATCCTGAAGCTCATCCCATTCTTCACGCCGGGGGCCAAACAATACATCACCCAGAGTCCTCAAAATATAAACAGCGGTCAGCACTATACCCAAAACAGCAATTATGGTTAAAATCCGATATTCCTTAAAGGCCCCGATAAATATGGTAAATTCCCCGATGAAATTAACCAGACCGGGAAGGCCCAGAGAAGCCAGGCCAGCCAGCATGAAGCCGGAAGCCAGCCTGGGCATCTGATGTGCCAGTCCCCCGAAATCATCAACATTGCGGGTATGACTCTTTTCGTAGAGATTGCCAATCATGGCAAAAAACAGGGCGGCCATGACCCCATGGGCAAACATCATAATCACCGCTCCGTTCAGGCTAACCAGATTGAGGGCGGCAATTCCGATTAAAACATATCCCATATGACTTACACTGGAATATCCCACTATGTATTTTAAATCCTTCTGGCTGAGGCATATCATGGCTGCATAAACAATATTGCCAATAGCCAGAACCGCGATAAGCGGTGCTATATATTGGGCTCCCAGCGGCAATATATAAATGCCAATGCGAATAAGACCATAACCGCCAATTTTTTTCAATACCCCGGCATGAATCATACTTACTGCCGTCGGTGCTCCGGCATAACCATCAGGGGACCAGGCATGAAAAGGAAACATGGAAAGCAGTGTCCCAAATCCCAAAGCCATAAAAGCAAAGGTAAATATCTGAAATCCAACCGGAAATTCCAGCCCGGCCAGGGCAGCAATATCCATGCTGGGAACACCACTAATACTGTAAGCTTTTATGAAAAGGGCTATGATACCGGTTAATAAAAAGGCACTGCCGATCAAGAGGTAAATGGTCAGTTTCATTCCGGCATATTCTTTGCTGACTCGTTTACTGCTGCCCCACATAATGACTAATAAATAAATCGGAATTACCACTACTTCATAAAACAGAAAGAAAATGAAAAGGTCAGTGGTGAGAAATGTTCCCATTACTCCGCTTATCAGTATTAACAGAAGGATAAAAAATTCTTTTATTCGCTCTGCAACCTTCCATGATGCATATACGGCACTGAAGCCAATCAAGTTGGTTAAAAGCATAAGAGGAATACTTATCCCGTCAACTCCCAGTGCATAGCTGACACCAAGGTCTGCTATCCAGGGAATGTGCTCGATAAACTGCATTCCCCCCAGGGAACGGTCATAAGCTATATAAATCAGTATTGACAGAGCCAGACTGATAAAAGTACTGGTGGCTGCAATATATTTTATAGGCCTAATCTCTTCCTTCGGCAGGAAGATAATGATTAGGGCGCCAATTATGGGCATAAACAGAGTTAAAGATAATACCGGGAGATTACTCAACAAACCTGTACCTCCTGTTTTTCGAGTACCGTTTAAATCACATCACTCAAATATAGTGCTGCAGCCAGAATTACCACTATGCCGCCAAGCATATACAGGGCATAGCTCTGTACCTGCCCGTCTTCCGTATAGCGCAAAGTTTCCCCGCTGCGTCCGGTGAAAAAGGCGATATTGTTCACCAGACGGTTGACTATGTTAATGTCTGCCCAGAATAACCAGGCAGCCGATTTATCTACCACCCGGGCAACTAGCCAGGCATAAAATTCATCAATATAGTATCTGTTAATCAACAATTTGTAGAGTTTGGGCACTTTTCCCACCAACAGCCGGGGCTCCAGCAGCTTCTGCTGGTACATGGCCCAAGCCAATCCTATCCCGGCCAGGGCAAACAATGTTGATAGAATCATAGTCAAGAGTCCTGGCTGCACATGCAAGGCAGCCGGAGTATTAATATAATGCCCAAAAGCATATTTCATCAGAGGAGAACCCGGTAATCCGGCCACTACAGACACACCCGCCAGTATTGCCAAAGGCGCAGTCATTATCCAGGGTGATTCATGGGGATTTCCTTCAGCCTGATTGGAGCCAAAAAAGACTACAAACACCAGCCGAAACATATAAAAAGCAGTCATCAAAGCAACCATCAAGCCCAAAAGATATAAGATAATATGCCCGCTGCCCAGAGCTCCCGCCAGAATTTCATCTTTGCTCCAAAAGCCGGATAAGGGTGGTATGCCGCTCAAGGACAGAGCACCGACAATGAAAGCTCCAGCGGTAACCGGCATCTTGTGATAGAGATTGCCCATTTTAAAAATATCCTGTTCATTGGCCAGAGCATGAATAACACTGCCTGCCGCCAGGAATAAGAGACTTTTGAAAAAGGCATGGGTCATCAGATGAAACATGCTGGCACTCATGGCTCCGGTACCCATCGCCATTATCATGTAGCCCAGCTGACTGAGCGTGGAATAAGCCAGGATACGCTTGATATCGTTAAGTACCAGGGCAATACTCGCAGCAAAAAGAGCGGTAAATCCGCCGACCACCGCTATAATGAGCATGGCTTCGGAAGAAGAACTGAATATAAAGAAAGCCCGGGCAATGAGATATACTCCGGCTGCTACCATGGTAGCAGCATGAATCAGGGCACTTACCGGGGTAGGCCCTTCCATGGCATCCGGCAGCCAGACATGGAGCGGAAACTGAGCTGATTTCCCTATGGAACCCCCAAAAAGCAACAGGGCAACAATGAGCAGGGTTGCCGGATGGTTATAACCTTCCAGTGCAGTCGCCAGACTGCCGTAGTTGAGACTGCCAAAAAGCAATTGCAGGAATAATATGCCCAGCAGGAAAGCAAAGTCGCCGACCCGGTTGGTGATGAAAGCCTTTTTGGCTGCTTCTTTAGCCGAGTTCCTGCCAAACCAGAAGCCGATCAGAAAATAAGAACAAACCCCCACCAGTTCCCAGAACACATACAACTGGCCAAAGTTATTGGCCAGCACCAAACCCAGCATGGACCCGGCGAACAGGCTTTGATAGGCATAATAACTGGCCAGACCCGGTTCATCATGCATATAGCCCAGCGAATATATCTGCACCAAAAGGGCTACCACCGTGACAACCATCAGCATAACTGCTGCCAGCGGGTCCAGGAGCATTCCCATATCTACCCGTAAGCCAGGCATATCGAGCCATCGCATAGCCGCTTCATAGACCACACCCTCTTTAGTAGAAAAAACCGCAAAGGCTGTACCCAGAGCCAGTAAAGACGATATTCCAATACTGGCAATAGAAAGGTATGCCGATATTTTAGGCCAGCGGTGGAGATAAAGACCAATTATAGCAAAGGCCAGAAATGGCAAAAATGCTATAAGCCAGGCATATTCTAGAATCCATTTTGAGCCCATAAAGATATCTCACCTCACCATTTTAAGAGATTAAAATCATTCAGGTTAACTGATTTCTTATGCCGGTACATGGCTATAATCAGAGCCAATCCCACCGCAACCTCAGCAGCTGCCACGACTATGACAAAAAGTGCAAAGACCTGTCCCACATGCCTGTCGGAGGGCACAAATTTCATCACCGCAATGAAGTTAATATTAACCGCATTCAGCATTAATTCCACTGACATAAGAACTGCTATGACATTACGCCGCGACAAAACTCCATAAACTCCGATCCCGAACAGGACAGCAGCCAGTAATAAATAATGGCTGAGTGAAGGCATTATTCTCCAGCTCCTTTCGCCAGTATAATTGCTCCGACTACCGCAATCAGCAGAAGAATGGCGGCGGTTTCAAATGCCACCACATAATCTCCCAGTAAAAGACCAGCCAGCTGCCGTACTTCATCCTCATTAACCAGCCCCGGTGAGTTGGTCCATTTGCTTGACCATATTGCAGTCCCCAAACCGCCCGTAAGCAAAAGAGCTGCAGCTGCAGCTGCCCAACGAGTGCGCGGATTGGCAAGATTGGTTTCTTCTGCATCACGGTCCATTACCAGCATAACTGCAAAAACAAATAATACCGAAACTGCTCCCGCATATACCAGTATCTGTACCATTCCAATAAACCCGGCATCAAGTTGAAAATATAGCGCAGCCACACCAAGAAAGGTCAATATCAAGGCCAGGGCACTGTGTATAATATTTTTAAAAGCAACTACTCCTGCTGCCGCTCCTAATGTCACTGCAGCAATAAGCAGGAATACCAGCAGATTAAGGCTCATTGTTTTCCCCTCCATTACCACTGTCTTGCTTATCTTTTGGCTGATCCGTTTTTGTTCTGCTTTTCAGCATAGCCTCTATTACCTTTTTGGCTTTATCCTTGTCACTGATCATCAATTCCGCTACTTTTTTAGCTTTCTTTTCATCTTTTTGCAACACAGCCGCTACGGCCGCAGCTTGTTCGGCATCAGGCAGGTACTTGGTCAAGACCTTTAGCGGATTATTCATTAAGGCCTTAAACATAGCCTCAGCAGGATTCTTCTTGTTTTTATTTTGCTCCTGGGGTGCAGTTTCCTTGACAGCTGTGGTTTTTTCATTGCTAAGTACACTCTGTCCATTTTCGTCTTCAGCCGCAAATGCTATTTCAATATCCACCCCTGGCATTTCCAGAGAACGCACATAAACCTTTTTAATATCTTCCCGCCGGTAGCAGGATAATTCAAAATCATGATTAAAATGCAGGCAGTTGGCCGGGCAATTTTCAACACAGATATTACAGAACATGCAGTACTGGTGATCTATAGTAAAGGTTAAGAGAATCTTTTTTTTGCTCTTTTCATCCCGGCCTTCTTCCAGGCTCAAGACATTATTGGGACAGCTTTTGATGCAAATTCCGCAAACAATGCACTTGGCAAACTCCTGAAAAAGATGGCCCCGGAAACGCGCCTGCAAAACGGGCTTCTCCTCAGGGTATTGAACTGTTATATCTTTTTCAAACAAGTGCTGGAGAGTAATACCCAGCCCTTTAAGCAAACCCTTTCCCAACATGGGCTAACACCATCCCTTAAAAAGATAAATCCCCACTCCGGTTAGGAGTATATTAGTCAGACTGAGGGGTACCAGCACTTTCCAGCTAAAAGCCATCAGATGATCCATGCGGATGCGCGGGAATGTCCATTTCATCCACATGAATATCAGCATAATCAAATAGGTCTTCAATATTATCCATAGCCAGGAAGGCAGCAAGGGCCCTTGCCATCCGCCCAGGAACATGG
>JAQUBU010000272.1 GCA_028686565.1 Syntrophomonadaceae bacterium | reverse complement strand
ATAACGCTGTTGATAAAATAGGTGGGGGTTCTGAACAGCAGACGCATCTCTTTGGCCCAATAAGATAATACCGGCGGCAAACCTTTACCCTGACGCCGATATTCAGATTCACTCAGCTTTTTCCTTTTCGCAGTGGTTTCACTGGAGCCCACCAAACCTTTAAAATACATTTTTTCACCAGCCAGCCAGGCTAAAGCAACGCTCAGTATAGAAATCCCGGCAAAAAGCAGAAGGTTCGCAAATCCCGCTAATCCATCCGCATTTATCAAGGCCAGACCCAAGTAACGGATGGAGGGGAAAACCCTGCTCATCAGATTCATCAGGCCGCTGCGATTGGTAAGCAGGTTCTGTAAAAAGGCCGGGTCCATGGCATCAGGCCCTGTTCTCTGAAAAAGAAATTGGTAAGCCACTGCCAACACTACAACCAATAACCCGCCCAGGATTTTCAGAAGATCCTTGCGTCGGCTCAGATTGGCAAATCTCATAACAATAACTGTCGGAAGAGTAGCCAGAGCCAGCGGCAATAGCGGTACCAGCAGAAAACCAATCACAGCATATATCCAATATATTACTGATGCTCCGCTCTTGACACCATATACCAGCAAGGGAGGAAGCAAGAAAGGCAAAGCACTAAGATACTCATAAAAAAGGACTACCGAAAATCTTGCTCCCAACACCTGCCAACCGCTCAAGGGCAAAGCCAGCAGGTTCTCTGCATCAGCAGCAAGATACAAGAAATTGATCACATAAAATATACCAAAAACAAAAACGATTGAGCTTACCAGGACCATACCCAAGGTTAATATTGCTCCCTCCTGACCAAGCGGGGCCAGCAGGTCATATCCTTGAATCAGCATCTTGACATATAACCAAATAGTAGGGGTAATTCCAATTAAAATAAGGAGCCCCAGGCCAATTTTTTTGAGGTATTTTATGCGATTTTTTTCATTTTTTATTTGATAGACTGAAATACCGAAATAACTGATTAATAATATCTTTAGCAAAGCCCAAAATTTACTCATTCTCCGTCAGCTCCAGGAATAAATTTTCCAGCGACTGGTTTTCCAGTGCATGTTCGCGAATTTCTTGCAGACTGCCGCAAAAAATAACACGGCCTTTGTTAATAATAGCCAGGCGGTCACACAGCTTTTCAGCCACCTCCAATACATGGGTGGAGAAGAAAACTGTTTTCCCGGCTTCGGCATGTTCCCTCATCATTTCCTTCAGATCAAAGGATGAGCGCGGATCGAGTCCGGTCATAGGCTCATCCAGAATCCATACCGGGGGATTATGCAGCAAAGCACCAATAACTATAATTTTTTGCTTCATACCATGAGAATGACTTTGAATGAGATCGCCCGCTGCAGAAGACATCTCAAATCGTTCCAATAGCTTTTGCATACGCTGCACGCGAATTTCCGGGCTAACCCCATATACATCGGCCATGAAGTTAAGATATTCAATACCTGTCAAGCGAGAAAAGATATTGGGATCGTCAGGAACAAAACCAAACTGCATTTTGGCCTCAATTGGGTTTTCCCTGATGTCCTGACCGTTAATTCTAATACTTCCTTGATCAGCATTAAGAATTCCAGTGATCATTTTTATGAGTGTAGTCTTCCCCGCACCATTAGGACCCAGAAAACCGAATATTTCACCATTTTGAACAGTCAGATTTACTCCGTCCACAGCCTTGACCATTCCCCGGTTATAGCTCTTGGACACTCCGCAGATTTCTATCATTTGATTCTCTCCTAACACCGTCTTTACTTAAAGGAAGTTCAGACATATCCAGCATCAAAACTCACTTGACTCTATTGACAGTAAATAACATATTGCCATCATGATAGCATGGCTATTTAGGGAACACAAATTTTGAAGAAGCATATCTTGACCCTGATTTAGTAGCAGTATTTCAAGTACTGGCAAAAAAGGACAGTTTCTGGTTTGATCTTAATTCACCATGGGAAGATGAATGTGCATGGTTTTTATTAAGAGACGCAGACATTCAATGGAAATGGGAAAGGTGGGATATGATTGTACTGCGACGTAGATCAAGCTTTATAAAATCTATGTTTTGGGAGAAGCTACAACATATTTTTTATTTTGCAAGAACTTATTGACCAATACGCATTTTATGCGTATTATATACGCATGGGGTGAATCGCTGAATGAAACGGAAAAACTTAATTAAAAAGCTAGAATCCAACGGATGGTATAAGGCTCGAAGCGGAAGCAACCACGATATTTACACAAATGGGAAACGTTCAGAGCCCATCCCAAGACACAATGAAATTAACGAAATCACCGCTAAGGCAATCCTCAAAAGAACGGGGTTAGAATGAAAATACTGCCCCCATAAATTTTACCTTATAAAGATACTTAAATGGAGGTACTCTGACATGAAACTAGCTTACCCAATTATATTAACTGCGGTATCAGATAATGGCTTTTCCGGTTACGATGTTTATATTCCTGACTTAGATATTAATACCCAAGGTGAATCCGTTGCGGATTCTATATCTATGGCCCGTGATGCTATTGGTATGTGGGCCTGTTTTGAAATAGATGAAGGCCGGAATATTCCCAATCCAGTCATAGGAGAGCCGATTAATCTCCCGACTGGTAGTATGATGGCCCTTGTCGATATCGATATTGATGCCTATCGCCGCGCCCATGACAATCGAACTGTTAGAAAAAACCTTACAATCCCCAAATGGTTAAATGATCAGGCCGAAAACACTGGCGTAAACTTCTCTCAAGTTCTTCAGAATGGATTAAAACAACAATTGGGGGTTGATGAACCGGATTTTATTGTTAACAGATACAGAGAAAGTAGGTCAGGTGGAAAAAAGATTATCAGTACACCTGTTGTTTCTACTGCTGCTAAAATACACAGTAACAGCCATGGTAAAGTTACTAAGACTGTTGCAGCCAAAAAGAAGAAATAACTTTGGACACCTATTGTTGCCAAATATGGTTTTGCGATGTTTCAGCCGATATCTTGAATACTCCAGTGCACGAGAGCCACGCGTCCGGTAGTTGAGAGCCATCTGTCGGATTAATTCCATATTTATTATTACGGACCATGGTCTTATGCACCATGGCTAATTTTATACCGCATAGTTTACTTCCGTTAATCGGATTTTGCTAAAAGAACCCGATTGTGCTGTTTACCCGTTATCAAATTGTCGCCCCGGTATTAAAATGTCGCCAACTTGCTCTTTTTATGCTATTTTATTTTGCATTTTCTGTTGCCCTCAGTTTGTCGTCCAACATTTATGCTAAATATTTCAATCCACGCTCCCACGCAGGGAGCGACTTTTTCAATGTTTGTTAGGTCTTCAAAAGGTTTAATTTCAATCCACGCTCCCACGCAGGGAGCGACCTAACTTAGCTATGGTAATGGTAGGGAGGGTTATTTCAATCCACGCTCCCACGCAGGGAGCGACGGAGGAGTGGGCTTGTCTAAAGTTTGATGCTTGTATTTCAATCCACGCTCCCACGCAGGGAGCGACTTAAAGGACTTTTCATGTATCAGGCTTGA
>JAQUBU010000271.1 GCA_028686565.1 Syntrophomonadaceae bacterium | reverse complement strand
AAGTTAAACCAAAGGATGTTGAAATGGCACTCATGACCCAGGAGGCAGCCAAAGAGAAAAGCAAGGGTGTAAGCCAAGAACCGACCCGCCCCTCAACTGAGATTAGCGGTCAGTCGATTCGTGTAAGTCAGGAAAAAATGAACCGGCTGATGAATATGATCGGTGAACTTTTAATATCAAAAAATCGAATATATCATCTCTCCAATAAAATTAGTATGGATTATGAAATTCCGCCTCTGGCCAGAGAAGTAAAAGATGTGGCTGCTGAGGTGGCGCGTATTTCAGATGAACTTCAAGATGCCATAATGTCCGCCCGTATGATTCCCTTGCGTGTTCTGTTCCAGCGCTATCCGCGTACTATCCGGGATATTTCACGCAAAGCCGGCAAGGAAGTGGACTTGATAATAGAAGGCGAAGATACGGAACTTGATAAAACCGTTGTCGAGGCAATTAATGATCCATTGGTACATATGCTGCGCAATGCCGTTGATCATGGAATTGAGTCACCGGAGACCAGGAGAGCATTAGGCAAAAATCCCAAAGGCAGTATTTATCTTAAAGCTCGTTACCAGGGCAACCATGTGGTTATTGAAGTCGTGGATAACGGCAAAGGCCTTAATCCGGAAGAAATCAAAGTCAAGGCCTTGAAAAAGGGCTTAATCAGACCGGAACAGATTGAGACCATGAGCAATGATGAAGCTTACCATTTAGTTTTCCTGCCTGGTTTCAGCACCCGGGACGAAGTAAGTGAACTCTCCGGGCGAGGTGTGGGTATGGATGTAGTGAAAAGCAACATTACTCAGGTTGGCGGATCAGTAAGTATGAACAGCAAGATAAATGAGGGTACCACTTTTACATTGAAGATACCGCTTTCTATGTCGATAATCAGAGGTCTTATGGTTAAGATTGCAACTCAGAGTTATATTATTACCCTGGATACAATTGAAGAAACAGTTAAGTTGCCGGCAAGCCATATACGAAGATACAAGAACTTGTTGCTGGCAGATATAAGAGGGGAAATTCTTCATTTAATCAGGTTGCAGGACATACTCAGTCAGCAGTCCAAACAGGATTCTGATTTATTTGCATCGGATAAAAGAATATCTATCGTGGTTATGAACATTGATGGCAACCGATTTGGTCTCATAGTCGATTCATTCCAACATGAGCAGGAATTTGTGGTTAAGGCTCTGGTTGAGGAATTAGCAAGTCTTAAGATTTATACTGGTGCTACCATCATGGGGGATGGCAGTGTAGTGTTGATACTTAATTCATCACAGTTGTATGAGTCTTTCCTTACGATGAAGGTGGGGGATTAATAAATGGCAATTACCATTGCTCTGGCCAATCGCAAAGGAGGTAGCGGAAAAACTACTACAGCTTTAAATCTGGCTGATGGGTTAGCCCTTGCCGGGCAAAGAGTATTGCTGGTAGATGCTGATTCCCAGGCTCAGGCAACCAGCGGGTGCGGAATCCTGCCATATAATTTGGAAATGAGTATATATGAATTGCTTCATCTTGTTGCTCAGGACAGGCTATCAGATGAAATGATTAGGGAAACTCTGATAAAAACCCAGAATTTTGACCTGCTTCCTTCTAAACCGGACCTTTCTGCTTTGGAGTTGGAAGCAAGTCAAATTGATAATCGGGAATCACTATTACGTACCCTCCTGTTAGAAATTGAAAAAGATTATGATTATATTCTGATTGATTTGCCGCCATCTCTGGGTTTAATAACGGTAAATGGGCTAGTGGCAGCTAAATGGCTGCTTATCCCTATTGAACTAACATTTCTTTCCATGGATGGACTGGCACAGATGATGGGTATTTTGTACCGAATAAATGCAGAACTGAATACCAGTTTAAGACTTTTAGGCATTCTTCCTGTTAAATGTGATTTGCGCACTAACTTAGCTCGTAACGTGATTGAAGAAGTTCGTCAGAACTTTGGGGAGAGTCGTATTCTCCCAACCGTGAGGAACGATATCAAACTGGCTGAAGCACCCAGCTTCGGCAAAAGTATATTTGAATATGCCCCTCAATGCCGGGGTGCACAAGATTATCAGCAGCTAACTAACGTAATTCTGGCCAGGAGTGAGTAAAAATATGGCAAATAAGAAAAACCTGGGTACGGGACTTGATCTATTGCTAAGCGCTAATGGCTCCAGCAAGCTAAACAAGCATGAGGACGCAGGGATTAACCTTGCCCGGCAACTATTTGAACAAGCAATCAACGAAGACGAAAAGGGTCAATTATTTGAAGCTTATTACCTTTTCCGCAGGGTTATAGATATCCTGGAATCTTGTCTTGCCCTTAATATACCGGGTTCTGCGCCCCTGTATTCGCAAGCATGTAATAATTTGGCTATTATACTGCACGAAGGCGGTGAACCGGCGACAGCTATTAGATATCTGGAGATGGCTCTGAAAATTTGTCCTGATAACAGCATCGCCCAGGAGAATCTGGCAGCAATTATTGAGTAATTACTTCACACTTTATGTTTTAAAAAAGAGGGGTGAATGAATGTGATAGTAGGAATTGATCTGGGGACTACTAACTCATTGGTGGCCTGGGTCAACCGGGAGGGAAAGCCGGAAATTGTAATAAACGAAAGAGGCAGTCGCCTTACTCCTTCAGTTGTGCATTTTAAAAATGACCAGGAAGTGATAGTTGGGGAAATGGCCCGTAATCAAGCTCTTTTGCAAACAGAACGTACGGTTAGTTCTATTAAGCGGCATATGGGATCAGATTATATGGTGGAAATTACAGGCCGCCAATATACACCGGTGGAAATTTCGGCACTTATAATTAGAAAATTAATTTATTATGCCGAAAAAGTGTTAAATGAAAAAGTTGAAGCTGCTGTAGTTACAGTTCCGGCTTACTTTAATGATAACCAGCGCCAGGCTACTTTTATGGCTGGCGAACTGGCAGGAATAAAAATAGTTAAATTACTAAATGAGCCTACTGCTGCCGCTCTGGCATATGCCTCCGAACTTTCCGACCAGGAACACATACTGGTTTTGGATATTGGCGGCGGAACCTTTGATATCACCCTTATGGAGTACGAAAACGGAGTGTGCCGGGTGGTATGTACAGGTGGTTCCAGCAGCCTGGGAGGTTTGGATTTTGACCAAAAACTTTGTGAACATATATGTGCTACTTTTCAGGAAAATAATAATGTTGATTTGCTCTTGGATATTGTCGCCATGCAGCAAGTGCAGATAAATGCGGAAAAAACTAAATTGGACTTATCTACGGTAAAAGAAAGTTCAATATTGATACCTTATATCAGTATCTCGAGCAACGGCCCATTACATCTTAAACAAGTTATTAAACGTGAACAGTTTAATTATTTGAGCAGGCAGCTATTTTTAGAAATTGAGGATTTGATCCGTCAGACCCTGACCAGAGCAGAAGTAGACAGAGAATGGGTTGATATAGTTGTATTTGCTGGAGGGTCCTCCAGGATGCCGGGTTTTAGGGAAAAAGTTGCGGAAATATTTCCCTGTGTAGAAATACGAACAGAAATCAATCCTGATGAAGTGG
>JAQUBU010000030.1 GCA_028686565.1 Syntrophomonadaceae bacterium | reverse complement strand
AAGAACAGGCTGAAAAGCCCAAAAAAACTGTTTAAAATTCCATGAACATCGCGAGCTATCTTATATGTCATTCTTATGAAAACTCGCGTACTTGTCATTGCTATGAAACTAGAGTACTTGTCATTGCAAGGAGCGCAGCGCCTTCCGGTCATTGTCAATAAATGAAAATGCTCTAACGCTTTTCATTTACGTAATCAATTACGGGGGAAGATTGCCGCGCTGCGCTCGCAATGACAGGCTGGCGCTCCGCTTGCAATGACAGGTACGCTAGTTTCATAGCAATGACAGGTACGCTAGTTTCATAGCAATGACAAGTACGCTAGTTTCATAGCAATGACAAGTACGGTAGTTATGTCGCATAATATGTCAACTACGAAAGTTGAGTTATAAATAAACTTCAGACTTTTTTGTTTTTGCTTGCTCTCTAGGTTAAAATATATAAAATTGCTAAGGGGTGAAATATGGAACGCAATATATATATTGAAAATATGCCACTGGAAAAAGCATCTGAATTGTTTATGGAACGATTGACACAATCAGGATACTTTGCTGATTACGCAAGTGAATATCTTGAGGTAATGGCATGTCAAGGGCGGATAACCAGCTCCGCCGTCTTTGCCCGCAGGTCATCACCACATTATTTGGCCTCTGCAATGGATGGAATTGCGGTTAATGCTGACGCTACTTATAGCGCCAATGAGTTCAATCCGGTTAATCTTAAGCATTCCAAAGAATATATTGAGGTAGATACTGGAGATTATGTCCCCTCTGAATTTAATGCTGTTATTATGATTGAAGACGTGAACTTTGTTGATGACTGCGCTCAAATTATTAAACCAGCTGTTCCCTGGCAGCACATCCGCTCGGTGGGTGAAGATCTGGTCGCCCATGATATGATTGTTCCTTCATTATATAAGCTGGGACCTTGTGAAGTTGCTTCATTTATTACTGGAGGAGTAGAAAAAGTAGCAGTTATAAAGCAACCCCGGGTTGCTATTATTCCCACCGGCACCGAAATGCTCGAAACTGCCAGCAAAGATATGCCGCCCGGCTGTATTGTAGAATCCAACAGCCGTATGCTATCAGGGCTATGCCGGGAATGGGGGGCTATTCCAATTCGTCACAACATTGTTATTGATGATAAAGAATTACTCCGTCAAGCCGTAAGCGAAGTAAAAGATGATGCTGATATGATTATAATATGTTCCGGTTCTTCGGCAGGAAGAGAGGATTATACTTCGAGTATTATTAATGAATTTGGCGAAGTTCTGGTTCACGGTATTGCAATTAAACCCGGCAAACCCGCAATACTTGGAATCATTGACAATAAACCGGTAATAGGTGTTCCGGGTTATCCAGTATCAGCGCAGTTGGTATTCAATCTTTTTGCCAAGTCTGTACTATATAAAAAACAGGGACAGGAGTTAACTCCCAGTGATACCATACAAGCTTTGCTTTCACGGAAAACAGCCTCCCCAATGGGTGTGGATGAATTCATTTATGCCAATCTGGCCTTGATTAATGATCAATATGTAGCCTTTCCTCTTAACCGCGGTGCAGGTATCAGCAGTATTCTCGTCAAAGCCGATGGAATTATCTGCATAGAGAGAGGCAGTGAGGGTATTAATGCCGGGCAAAGCTGCACAGTATCCCTGCTGCGGTCTCGCCAGGCTATCGACAAGACCTTGCTGACCATTGGCAGTCACGATATGTCTATTGACATTCTGGCTGATATAATGCAAAAGCAGCACGGCATCCGTCTTATCTCAAGCAATGTAGGCAGTATGGGCGGAATTATGGCGCTGCGACGCGGTGAAACACATTTCTCAGGAATTCACCTCTTGGATTCCCATAGCGGTGAGTATAATATCGCCTATTTAAATAAATACCTTCCTGCTCATAGATGGATTTTAGTTAATCTGGTCAAAAGGGAACAGGGACTGATTGTAAAAAAAGGCAACCCCCTGCAAATAAAGAATCTAAGCGACCTCCTCCGTCACGAAATTCGATATATAAACCGCCAGCAAGGAGCCGGAACCAGAGTACTATTTGATTACTTGCTGACCAGAGAAAATATTGCGTCCGCTGCTATAAATGGTTACAATCGTCAAGAGTATACCCATCTGGCAGTTGCTGCAGCTGTCCAGAACGATGCCTGTGATACCGGTTTGGGTATCTATGCCAGTGCACGCGCCCTGGATCTTGATTTTATTCCCATCAGCGAAGAAAGATATGATATTTGTATTCTAAGCGACCTAATAAGTGATGAAAAGTTGGATATCTTACTTAATTGCATCAAGAGTTCCCAATTTCTGCAAAGAACGAAGGACTTCGGCGGATACAATCTCGAATTGTCAGGTAAAATCATTGCATCACAATAACCATAAGTTATAATTATATTGTTTTTAATGATTTTTGCTTATATATGTCCTTGTGGAAATATCTTCACAAGGATTTTTAAGTTTCTATGTCGAAGATTTTATAGAATGTGGTTGAATCGTTTGGCTATATTGGTTTCACCGGATGTTTCAACGGATTGAAAATTTAAAGGAGGGGTGCTGTTTTTTTTAAATAATTTTTAAAATCTGGTACTCCATAGCTCAGACACTATAGTTTTTCTTATGTATTAATCTAGTATTTTGGTAAATATTATAGATTTGTACATAAATTCGAAGTGTCATATCTTGATTATGGTGCTATAATTTGAACAGTAAACAAAAAATGAATATTTTTGGGGAAAGGAGAGTGTTGTTTATATGAAGGTTACCCGCAGGCAGTTCCTCAAGGTAACCGGGGCAACAGCCGCCAGTTTTGCTGTGCTGGATCTTGGCTTCGATATGCAGGCTACAGCCAAGGCAATCAAAGACTTGCGGATCAAGAACGTTACCCCGACACCAACGGTTTGTCCGTACTGTGCTTCCGGATGCGGTCTGGTGGTTTATTCTGAACGTGATGCCGCCGGCAAGTTCGTAAAACTGCTCAGTGTTCACGGTGACCCGGACAATCCTATCAATCAAGGGGGAGCATGCGCGAAGGGCGCCGCTATGTTCAACCTCAGGGAAATCTACGATGAAAAAGGCGAACAGGTTATAAACCCCAAGAGGGTACAGAAACCCATGTATCGTGCTCCAGGAAGCGACAAGTGGGAAGAAAAAGATTGGGATTGGATGTTGACTAGGATTGCCGAGAAAATAAAGGAGACTCGTGATGGCAGTTTTATTCATAAGGAAAAAATAGCTGACGGCAGTGAGATTATCGTTAACCGTACCGAAAAAATAGCCTCTGTGGGCGGTTCCGGTCTGGATAACGAAGAAGCTTATGTGCTCTCAAAAATTATGCGTTCCCTGGGTGTCGTTTACCTTGAAACCCAGGCCCGTATCTGACACTCCGCTACGGTGGCAGGTTTGTCACCAGCATTTGGTCGCGGAGTTATGACCAATCATATAGTTGACTTGAAGAATACTGATTGTGCTTTGATTATGGGCAGCAACGCCGCCGAAAATCATCCCATAACCATGAAATGGCTTTTTAAAGCAAAAGAAGCAAGGGGCGCCAAATTAATTCATGTGGATCCCCGCTTTACCCGAACCTCAGCCCGGGCTGACCTCTATGCCCCGTTGAGATCTGGTACAGATATCGCTTTCTTGGGTGGAATGGTTAAATATATCATTGACAACGAGCTCTATCATAAGGATTATGTGGTAAATTTCACTAATGCAGCTTACCTTATTAAAGATGAGTTCGAATTCAAGGATGGTCTCTTCTCAGGTTATGATGCTGAGGCAAGAAAATACGATGTAAAAAGCTGGGACTACAAAACTGATGATGCAGGTATGGCTCTTACTGATCCAACTCTGCAAGATCCGCGCTGCGTATTCCAGTTAATGAAAAAACATTACGAACGCTATGATATTGATACTGTATGTAAAATAACCGGAACCCCCAAAGACAAATACCTGGCGGTTCTTGATACCTTTTGTGCCACTGGTGCTCCCAATAAAGTCGGAACCATTATGTATGCCATGGGAATAACCCAGCATACCGTGGGCAGTCAGAATGTTAAATCCTTTTCCAATGTTCAGTTATTACTGGGCAACATGGGACGTCCGGGCGGCGGCATCAACGCTCTGCGCGGCGAAAATAATGTTCAGGGTGCAACCGATATGGCCCTTCTTTTCCACATTATTCCGGGCTATATTGATTCTCCCATGAATTCTGTTGCCCATAAAGATCTTATTTCCTTTATCAGAGCAGTTACCCCGGGAGCAGGCAAACTGCCCTTTACCAACCTGGAGGAATTCCGGGAATTGGTTAAAGCAGGATTCCCCAACTCCGGCTGGAAGATACATTCTTCCAAATGGGTTGTCAGTCTGTTAAAAGCTTGGTGGGGCAAAGCAGCAAGCAAAGAAAATGATTTTGGTTATCATTACCTGCCCAAACGGGATGAAAAGAAAAACTACTCGCATATTGCAATGTTTGAAGCCATGTACAAAGGTGAGATCGATGGTTTGTTCATCAACGGCTCCAACCCGGTAGTGGGTGGTCCCAATGCCAATAAGGAATTGGAAGCTATGACCAAACTAAAATGGATGGTTTCAATTGACCTCTGGCTGAACGAATCCGCCGATTTCTGGACTCATCAGGCATGGGAAAGAGCTGTTGATAATCCTAATGTTGCTAAAATTAGTCCTGAGAATATTGGTACAGAGGTATTCTTCCTGCCGGCAGCGGCTGTATATGAAAAAGAAGGAACTGCCGCTCAGACCGGGCGTTGGGTACAGTATCGCTGGAAAGGTGCAGAACCGGTAGGCGAATCCAAATCCGACCTCTGGATATACAATGAACTGGTTAAGAAAGTTAAAAAAGTTTACGAAGGCAGTAAGCGGCCCGAAGATGAACCCATTGTCAATATGACCTGGGATGTTGAAAATGAACACGGTCATGACGATCCTATTAAAGTAGCAAACGAACTCTGCGGTTACAGCACCGTTGACGGCAAACCGGTAGAAGGTTTTGCGAAATTAATGGATGATGGAAGCACTGCTTGCGGATGCTGGGTTTATTGTGGAGCAACTACTCTAAAGGATGGCAAGTTTATTTATAAACCGCAGCTTCGTGACAACAAGGATAACTCAAAAACCGGAATGGGTCTATATTCCAACTGGGGTTGGGCTTGGCCGGTAAATCGCCGTATTGTTTATAACCGCTGCTCGGTACAGCCCGATGGTGTTACAGCTTGGCCGGGTGACGAAGACAGAATGCTGGTCCGCTGGGATCCATTAGCTTTGGCTGATCCTAAGAAACCCGAATCTCTAGGCAGCTGGGTGGGTGATGATGTACCCGATTTCATCAAAACCGTGGGGCCAAGCAACCCGGCATTTACCAAACCCTTTATCATGCGGCCGGAAGGTCATGGCTGCTTGTTTGCCGCCAAAACTTCCATGAAGGAAGGCCCCTTCCCTGAGCATTATGAGCCTTGGGAAAGCCCGACTTTAAATACCTTGAACAGCCAGGTTTTGAATCCGGCTACCAAGGTTTGGGAACCTGAGAAGCAGAGCAAATCGGAACAGTATCCGATTATCGGCACCACCTACCGGGTAGTAGAACACTGGCAGACTGGTGCATTAACCCGTAACCTGCCATGGCTGGCCGAGTTGATGCCTAATATGTTTGTTGAACTAAGTGAAGAACTGGCTCGTGAAAAAGGTATTAAGAATGGTCAAAACGTAATTATTTCCAATACCCGCGGTGATGTTGAAGCGGTAGCCTGTGTTACCAAACGTTTTAAACCTTTCCAGATTAACGGCAAGACAGTTCACGAAATCGGCCTCTTATGGCAGTACGGTTTCAAGGGCTTTGCTACTGGTGATACAGCTAACTGGCTTACACCTCATGTAGGTGATGCCAATACCATGATTCCTGAATACAAAGCATGGCTATGCGACATAAGGAGGGCTTAACAAATGGCTAATTTAGCAAACCTTTATGATGTTAGCAAATGTACAGCCTGTCGCGGTTGCCAGGTGGCCTGTAAGGATTGGAACCAGCTTCCGGCTGTAATAGAACCCTTTAAAGGAAACTATCAGACTCATGAAGACACCAATGGTGATACTTTTACCATAATTAATTTCTTCGAATACGAAGATCCGGTAGATGGTGTCAGATGGAATTTTATCAAACGCCAGTGCATGCATTGCCTGGATCCTGAATGTATGAAGGTATGCCCCCGTCAGGCTTATACCAAAACCTCCTGGGGCGCCACCCTGCATGATCCCGATAAGTGCATAGGCTGTCAGTATTGTGCAGCAGCATGCCCCTTTGATATTCCTAAATACCGGAAACGCGAAGACGTTATTACCAAATGCACAATGTGCGCGGACCGGGTGGAAGAAGGTCTTACACCAGCGTGTGCCCGTACTTGTCCATCAGGAGCACTTACCTTTGGCGATCGTGATGAATTGTTGCAGAAAGCTGAAGCAAGAGCCAAGTTCTTAAGAGCTAACGGCTTCCCCAGAGCCACTATTTACGGCAGAGTGGAACTGGGTGGTCTCAATAACCTTTATGTTTTAACTGATACTCCTGACATGTTTGGTCTGCCGGTCAACCCCAAGGTTTCTGGCAATATTACCTTCTGGCAGGATTGGATTCAACCTTATTTTGGCTGGCTGATTCCGCTGATGCTGACTGCTTCCGCAACCAGCTTTGTAACAAGCAGAATTTTGGCCAGTAAACATGGAGAACATGGTGAACATGGTGAAGGGGGGCATGAATAATGGCATTAATTCCCGAATACAGAAACGATGTCCCGAGAGTCGAAAGATTTAATTTCCTGGCCCGTTTCTCGCACTGGGGACATACTGTAACTTTCTTGCTCTGTCTCTTTACCGGTCTGGTATTGTTCCTGGATGGCGTCAACTGGTTGGCTGCCATATTTGGCGGTTACCGGGGTGCCGGTCTGGTACACCGGGTATCTGCGGTCGGTATGACTATTGTAATTATTATTGGTGCAGTATTTGGCTTCAAGGGAGTCATCGAATGGATCAAGGATCTACTGCGCTTTGGCATGAATGATATAAAATTTATCATGCTATTCCCTCTGGAGTTCCTGGGCTTCCCGGTAAAGGTTCCGCCCCAGACCCGCTTTAACGGCGGTGAAAAAGGCAACTCCATAGTTACTCCGACCTGTGTATTCTTACTGGTCTTAAGCGGGTATATCATGTGGTTCCCGGCTATCTTCCCGGTGGGATTGGTGCGCGTATCCTACTGGACCCATGATATAGCTATGGTTGGAGCCACCTGCATGGTCTGCATGCATGCTTATCTGGGTTCCTTCCATCCTGGTTCCGGGGAATCCTTCTGGGGCATGTGGAAAGGCACTGTCAGAGCCGATTGGGCGAAGCACCATCATGCTATCTGGTATGACGAAACTTATGGTGATAAATCAAAATCTGAGTAATAACATCTAAAACAAATTATAAAGAGGGGACCTTATGTCCCCTCTTTTCTTTACTTGCCATTATTTTTAGGGCATACTGTTAAAAATGACTACATGAGGTGATACAATTGTTGGAACATAAAATACCGGTTGAATTGCCGGCAGGTTATCTCAACTTTTTCAAGAACCTGGAGAGCTGGCAAAACGAAGAAATGATTAAACTCAAAAAAGTATACACGCCAGATAAAAAGGATATTCTTAAAGCATTAAACAATGAAAAGAAGCCCTTTATCATGCAGCTGAACCCTCATATTGAACCCGCTGTCTTTAAGGATGTATTGGTACGTCTGATCTTCTTTCTTAAGTCTGCCCGCCTCGAAATAGAGGATAAGCTGGAACAGATTTCCCAGCAGACTGATAAGCTGGATTACGATGAAATTATTCGATCATTTTTGCAGATGAAATATAGCATTATTGAAGAAATAGCCATCAGCAACAACTTGCCTGCTGAATTATTCTTCTTCGTAATTGACCATGCTATGAGACCCCTTCTGCGCATATTTGCTGAACCCTATACAAAAGAATTAATAAGCGATGTTTTCTACTGGGATTTTCCCGCTACTTGCCCTGTATGTGGCAGTAAATCGCATTTCAGCCGGCTGCGAACTGAAACCGGCCAGCGTTTTATGTTCTGTGACCGCTGTTTCTCAGAGTGGAAGGTTCGCTATATATTTTGTATCCACTGCGGTCATGACAGACCCGGAGATATTACTTTCATGAGTGTTGAAAGCGATGATGCTTATCGTCTTTATGTGTGTGATAAATGCAAGGGTTATTTAAAAACCTATGACGAGCGGCCAGGGGGAGAAACCACTGATCTTTTTATCGCCAATATCGAGACCATTTACCTTGACCTGTTAGCCAAAGAAAAAGGTTTTACCAATCACGAACAATAATTTATTCACTGGTTTATCGCCGGGAGAAGTTAATGCCTCTCCCGGTTTTGTTTTTTATTATTTTCATCATGATACACACTAATAGAAAAAGACCATATGACAAATAATCTATAAGAGGATAATCAAAAGGGGTGAATTAAGATAAAGCGGCTAATCGGAGGGCTTTTATTTGCCGGCACCATCGTCGGTGCAGGCATCCTGGGACTACCTTTTGCCCTGGCACAGGGCGGCTTTTTCCTGGGCACCTTGTTGTTATTGCTGGGCGGCTTTTTCGCCTATCTCTCTGCATTACAGATTGGCATACTGGTGTATGAACAGGATGAAGAACTGCCCTTACATAGCATTGTAGCGCGTTACCTGGGACCGAAGTTTTCATTTCTTTACCTGGGGGCCATTCTCCTGGCAACCTATGGGGCATTAATCGCCTACCCCCTGGCGGTTGGCGAGATAGCCTTTACCCTCTTCCATCTTCCGCCTTGGGCCGGTGTAGTAATATTTATCATCTTTATTATTGCACTTCTTAACCTCAATTTAAGCGAAAGCAATAAAATTGATGCCACTATCACCCTGCTGCTACTCTTGCTTCTGCTCTGGGTAGTTTTCCGTTCTATCCCTCAGCTTAATTTCAACAATTTATTGGTTTCCTACCCCTCCCAACTATTCAATGCTTTGGGAATGGTTATTTTTGCCTTTTCCGGCCATTTAGTAATACCCAGTGTTATCTATTATATGGGCATTAAAAGGAATGATGGTCTCAAGGTATTAGGATGGTCTATATTAGCAGTAGGATTACTATATCTGCTGTTTTTTGCGGTAAGTATAGGGGTTATGGGTTCGGATATTAGCAGCGTAGGAACACTGGGATTGGGAAAACATTTAAGTCCCAGCATTGCTATAACAGGTCAGGTTTTTTCCATCCTGGCTGTTATCACATCTTTTTTTGGTTTAGCTATATCCTTACGTCTGGCTTTAGCCAGACAATTCAAACTCAATGCCTATCCTAGTCTGGCTATAATTATCCTCCCTGTACTGTTAATAGACCTGTTTCTTAGCGGGAATCCGGGTAATGCCTTTGTCAAGGTGCTTAATTATGCTGGCGGCATTGGTTCTGCTATATATATCGGCTTTATCCCCGCTTTAATAATTACCGACAAGCGCTACCAATTCAAGCTTCCTCTGGGTCGCATTGGTGCCTGGTTCGCACTGGCTTTCTATGGTCTGGCTATTCTGTATACTATCTTTTTTAGTTGAGATTCAATTATTACAGCATCTGTTAAAACATATCGCAAGGCTGGTTTCCATTTACAAAATAACAGATAATTCCTGCAATTGCAGGATATTTTGCATTAATGGAGAATTCATTTTAAATCAGGCTGGAAGGGTAAGATTCTTTTGACAGATCATATATTGGCAAAACTTCTCAAATTCAGACCCCATCGAACAGTTAAAATAGACAAGGAAAATAAAGCTCGTATTTACAGGACCATATGTGAGTTGTCGCAACCGACTTTTTCCTTCTATTTATTGGTGGTACTATCTACTATAATTGCATCTTTTGGACTTTTGGCTGGCAGTACCGCTGTAGTGATTGGTGCCATGCTGGTCGCCCCGCTAATGGGACCAATCTTTGGCATAGGCCTCGGAGTGTCCAATGGTGATACGAGATTAACCAAGACCGCAATTTTTTCTGAACTTATCGGTATAATTATGGCAATATCTATAGCGGTGCTTATCGGCTTAATCCCTATACGGCTGGGTTTAACCCCCGAAATTCTATCCCGCACGCAACCCAATATTTATGATATTATTATTGCTCTATTCTCCGGTTTTGCTGGCGCCTATGCTCTAGTGGATGAGAAAATCGGTTCAGCTTTACCGGGAGTGGCCATAGCTACTGCCCTGGTTCCTCCATTGGCAGCCTGTGGTATATGTTTGGCACTGCAAGAGTGGAGCATGGCCGGAGGAGCATTTCTGCTCTTTTTTGTTAATTTAATTGCCATTGAGCTGGCTGCAGCAGTGATATATTGGCTTTATCGCCTGGTTGAACTGCCCAATAAGGATATAGCTTCTTTTAGAGCTTTCTTTCGACGCTTCTGGTTAAGTATCTCTATCCTGATTTTTGTAGCCATCTTCATGACCAAAAGTCTGCAGCAAATTGCAGCTAATCGTGCCTTGTCAGAATCCCTCAAAAAAACCATTACGGAACAGGTAGCTGCCTATACAGGTGCTAGTGTATCCGATATCCGCTATCAGTACTCAGGTAAAAAGCTGCAGGTTATGGCTGAGGTTTTGACACCGCAGGAAATTGATTCAAAAAAGGTAGCACATATCGAAAAGAATCTTCAAGCCCAAGTGGACAAAGATATCCATCTAATCATTCGATCCATGATTTCCCGCGATTCAGATAACAGCGGCTATGTTTTCATTACCGAGGATGAAAAGGCACGACGGTTTGAGCAGAATAAGCAGAACTTATTCCTGTCAAATACATCCAACCTCTTAAAACAAGGCTTATCCAACTATCCCGGAAGCAGTCTGGCCGATATTCAAAATGTGGTTGAGAACGGCATCAACAATCTGAATGCAGTAATCCGAACACCCAGTGCCATAACTCCTGAACAGGTTGCATATCTGGAATACTATTTGGTAAATAATTTAAAGCTGCCGATTCACTTGACCATCCGCTCTGTAATTACCAGGGATGTTGATGCTACCCGCTATCTCTATGATGAGGAAGCTCCAAAACTCAGTGAGGATGAACTTATCTTTCATAATGAGCTGGAGAAAACCCTGAAGGAGGAATTAAAAAACATTGAACCTGCCGTCAACCTCCTGGAGTTCAATTACAGTACTGAAGAAGATTTTCTCTTGATAGTAACCAAAATACGTACTCCATATGTATTCGGGCCAGAAAGTGTAAGCAAGGTGGAAAAGGAACTGCAAACTAGAATAGATCCGCAAGCAAAACTAATAATACGTTCGGTAATTGGAGCCGATGCTACTTCAGATTGGTATTTGGGAGAATACGATGATGCTTTGATGGACATGGGTTCCAACTAAGATACTATTCTTTTCTTCTTTTTAGTAGTACTGCTGGAGAGATGAGTATAATAAGCCGCAATACCAATGATAAATAAGCTGCGATTTATACCTGATGCCTGTTTTTCTGGAGAAACCGGTTTATAGAACGCATTTCCCCACCATGGATCTGTGCCCCCGACTACTGCCGATGAATACTGTTATTATCAATATTTAGGCTGTTTATGGCCGATATAACAAAAGCTTTCTCAACGCCCCTTCATAGGAATATACTTTTGCCGATTTGATACACTCTTATAAGCTGGCCGGACAATTTTCCCGTCATTTACTATTTCTTCTATACGGTGGGCACTCCAGCCTACTATCCGGGCAACTGCAAAAAGCGGAGTGAATAATTCACATGGAATATCCAGCATTCTGTATACGAGACCTGAGTAAAAATCAACATTGGCACTGACACCTTTATATATTTTACGTTCACTTTTAATAACTTCAGGAGCAAGCCTCTCTACTTTGCTATAAAGCTTAAACTCATCCTCCATTCCTTTCTCAAGAGCTAGTTTAGCCGCCTGCTCCTTCAAAAGTACCGCTCTTGGATCTGATATAGAATAAACAGCATGTCCAATACCATAGATCAGACCTGCTTTGTCAAAGGCTTCACAATTCAATAATTTCATTAAATAGGATTTTATTTCCTCTTCATCCTCCCAGTCGTTTATGCTCTTTTTCATATCTTCAAACATTTGTACAACCTTATGGTTTGCTCCCCCATGCCGGGGCCCTTTGAGGGCACCCAGGGCAGCCGCTACTACCCCGTAAGTATCAGTCCCGGAAGAAGTTACTACATGAGTAACAAATGAAGAGTTATTGCCCCCTCCGTGTTCTGCATGCAAGACCAGAGCAAGATCCAATAATTTTGCCTCAAGCCGGGTATAATTGCTGTCCAGGCGCAGCATATGAAGAATGTTTTCCGCAATACTCAAATCACATCGGGGACTATGTAAGACCAGACTATTATCATCAAAGTAATGAGAAAAGGCCTGATAAGCATAAACTGCCAGCGAGGGAAACCAGGCAATTAAACGCAAACACTGTTTCAATACATTTTGTATCGAGGTATTGTCAGGAGCTTCATCAAAACTATATAAAGCCAGAACACTTCTTGCCAGAAGATTCATTATATTCTTGCTTGGTGCCCTCAATATCATGTCACGAGCAAAATACTCCGGAAGTTTTTGATAATCTGTAAGAAGTTTCACGAAATCATTTAGCTGATTATTGTCAGGAAGTCTTCCAAAGAGCAATAAATAACAAGTTTCTTCAAAACCAAAGCGATCATCATTAAGAAAACCGTCCACAATATCTTTGATATCGATGCCCCGGTACATTAATCTGCCTGGTACAGGTACAATTTCATTTTCATCAAGGATATAAGAATGAACTTCGCCAATCTCGGTTAAACCAACCAGCACTCCTCTCCCATCCAGGTCACGAAGCCCGCGTTTTACATTATACTTTATAAATAATTCCTCTTCTATAAAACTGCTTTGCTCAGCCATGGCAGCTAATCTAAGCAACGGTTTCTCATAAGAATCATTGGCAGGAATAGTTTGCATTAGGCATTCTCCTTTTCATTACTGCAAGTATTTAATCAATTTTTATTACCGTTTCGATGGATCGGCAACATAATCATAACCCATTGCTGCCCTATCTACTACCTTCAAAATGAGATTATCCCGGGACCTCGAAATATCTCCAGTTTACCAGCCTTAAAATATATTTCTTATTACATCACTACATCAAATCATAAGCTTTTATCTTATTCTAATCTTGTAATTCGCTGCATTCCCCCAATATCCTCCAAAGGTAATAAATATTAGGCTTAATTAAGAATTAGCGTTTAAAGCCCGGGCAGCATAATCTGCCCGGGCTTTATTGTTTACTATTTAGTTTGCTTGACTAATATTAGATTTTTTCCAAACGGGCGGCGGATACCTTGTATTCGGGTATGCCTGCTACCGGGTCAAGTGCTTCAGCATTGGTAAGGCGATTTGCTGCGGCCTCACTGAAATGGAAGAAAGTAAAAATAACATTTTCAGTTAGGATATCGGTTATTTTAGCCTTTAATTCAATACTGCCGCGGCGGGTGACAACTCTGGTCATTTCGCCATCCACAATACCCAGTTTTTTAGCTGTAGCAGGATTTACCTGAATCTCATTAGATGGTTGGTGAGCATCCAGGGCCACCGCTTTTCTGGTCATAGTACCGGTATGATAATGGAAAAGACTGCGTCCGGTACTCAGAATCAAAGGATACTCGGCATCAGGAAGCTCAGCGGCCTCCTTGAATTCGATGGCATGGAAGAGGCCCAGACCGCGATTGAATTTCTCTTTGTGCAGTACCGGGGTCCCAGCATGGTCTTCGGTCGGACATGGCCAATGCAGACCCTTACCTTCCAGGCGATCGTAAGTGATTCCGGCATATGAAGGGGTAACGCTTCTCATTTCTTCAAATATCTCTTCAGGGCCAGAGTAGTTCATGGGATAACCAAGCCGGGTGGATAGTTCGGCAAGAATCTCCCAATCCTGCCGGGCATCGCCCCGGTTGCTTATGGCCTTGCGAACTCGCTGCACCCTGCGTTCGGTATTGGAGAAGGTTCCGTCTTTTTCAGCGAAACTGACTCCCGGGAATACTACATCAGCCTTCAATGCGGTTTCGGTAAGGAATATATCCTGTACCATCAAGAAATCCAGCTTGTCGAGCGCTTCTTCCACATGATCCAGGTCAGGATCACTGACCATGGGATTCTCACCAATTACAATGATTCCCTTCAGTTCGCCATGATGAGCTTTGTTAATGGCAGCCGTAAGAGTCAAGCCATTCTTGCCGGAAAGCGGTACTCCCCAGGCTTTTTCGAATTTTTCACGATTGGCATCAACGGTAACTGCTTGATAGGCGGTAAACACCACGGGCAGAGCTCCCATATCACAGGCACCCTGTACGTTATTCTGACCGCGCAGCGGGTTTACCCCAGTACCTGCTTTACCCAGGTTGCCGGTAAGCAATGCCAGGTTGCAGCAGGATTTTACATTGTCGGTTCCAGTGCTGTGCTGGGTGAGCCCCATGGCATAGCAGATCGAACCTTTTTCAGCTTCCGCATAAATACGGGCAGCTTTTCTGATATCCTCGGCCGGAACTCCGGTGATTGGTTCTACATATTCTGGAGTATATTTTTCGACTACCTGGGCAAATGCCTCATAGGCCTCAGTACGGTTGGCAACAAAGTCCTTATCCAGCAGTCCTTCGCTGATGATGACGTTCATCATTCCATTTAGCAGAGCTACGTCTGTACCGGGTCTAAATTGCATGTAGACATCGGCTATTTCCGCCAGTTCTATCTCGCGCTGGTCGGCCACTATCAGTTTGGCCCCGTTCTCGCGCACGTTTTTCCTGATTTTGTAGCCTATGACCGGGTGGTTCTCGGTGGTGTTGGTTCCAATTAAGAAAATAGCAGTAGCATCATCTTGCAATTC
>JAQUBU010000270.1 GCA_028686565.1 Syntrophomonadaceae bacterium | reverse complement strand
TGAACAACTTTCCCAGCAGGAATTATACCTGCAGACATTAAATAGCAAAGTCCAGGCGGTTGAGGGTATAGTGGCCCAGCTTTATGAAAAGCAAGCAGCATTGGAGGTTTTGAGCCCTGCCAAAGGAATTATTCTTGATTTGCCGCTGAAAACCGGAGCCTATGTCGTACCGGGAACCTTGCTGGCCCAGGTAGCGGTGGCGAACAAAATGGAAGTTAAGGTGGAACTTCTGAGCAATGATGTGAAAGATGTAATCCCCGGACAGACGGCCTTTATTACAGCGACAGTATTAGGGGACAAAATTCTTGAAGGGAAAGTCAAGGAAATCAGGCCCAGAGCTTTTACCAAAGTCTCTGCTCTGGGGGTTGAACAGCGGCGAGTGCCGGTAATAATAGAGCTGAACGAGATCGGAAGTTTAAAGACAGCCTATGAAGTTCAGGTGGGAATCGAAACCGCCAGCAAAGAAGGGGTTTTGCTCTTGCCCCGGGAAGCAGTTCAGAGCACTGGGAATGGAGACTACAAGGTAATGAAAGTGGAAGCTGGCAAAGTAAAGCATTGTGATATTAAGGTAGGGTTGAAAAATGAGGAGCAAGTGGAGGTTATATCCGGTTTGCAAAAAGGTGATACCATAGTCCGTGATTCCAGCACCGATATAAAGGACGGCAGCCGGGTCAAAGCCTTGAAATAATAATTTGCAGAGAAAAGGTTCATTGAAAACCATTGTCAGCTCTCGGTAGCTTATAATTGCTTGGAGGGTTAAAGTTCTTCCAGTTTCATTACCGGTATCTCTTTTATAACAGTAAGCCGGTAATCATTGGTCAAAAACACCTTTGCCTGGTGAATAATGGCTGTGGCAAGATGAATAGCATCAGGCATCTTGAAATTATAAACCGCTCGCAGCCGGGCCGCCTCTTCCGCCACCCGGTCATCAACGGGATAAATCGTTAGATGCGGCATCTGAAACATAAGCTTAATCTGGTCCAGGGCTCCCCAATTACCCTCCTGGTAAGGTTTAACCGCACATTCTGCAAATGACATTACCGATGCAAGCAGCTCCAATCTACCTTGATTGGCAGCGGCGTCAATCAATGGAACCACTTTTTCTCCTAAGGGCGCATGGGAGAATAGAGCGATAAAAACGTTGGTATCAAAGGCAATGCGATTGTTGCTTTGCATAAAACTTTCTATCCCCATGCTTTTTCCCGCTCTTTCTCTAAATACTCCAGAGGATTATTACCCCAGGCGTCCTGGCAGCAGCCATAAGCAGCCAATGCCCAGTTTTTTGGTTTTTTCATAATAGAAATACGACCATTCCTATCGCTGGTCATTAGTAAAATATCTCCTGGTCTCACCTCTGCCTCTTGACGAATGCGCAGCGGGATTACCACTTGACTTTTCACACCTACTTTTACCTCTTCAACTACTCCAAACACAAACCCACCTCCTTATCAGATTGTATTTCAATTATATTCAATAGTAAGACGATATACAATGTAGTAAGAAAAAACACTAAAACAAATTTCAATGATAGAAAAATCAACCAGGCAGAACAAGCTGTTGGACCAATGTATATGCGATTAAACGATAAACAAAGCTCCAGTGTGTCTTTCTACAATTGAGTAGGCAAGTTATGCTCGTACATCGTAATACAATCTGAATTATGCTTCAGCGTAGATATAAATGTTTCTAGAATTTGCAGGGTTCTTTCTTTTTTTATCGTTATTATTAATAGAGAGAAATGGGATTGCCATAGAGAGAATTTGAAATAAAAAATAAATGCCTTACCTTCCTGTTTAGCGCAAATATAGGGCAAAAGCGCTGATAAACTATATGTGTCATCATTTATACCGTGCTGCGGGCATGGGCAAGAGATACGCATATTGATTGTATATCATGACGGGAATTAAAGCTTTAGCGGTAAAAATTTATGGGAGGAAAATATGAAAATAATTAGAAGGAAGCTGTTTTGGATTGCAATGGCGATTGTTTTCTTAACAGGGGGGTATGCCTGGCATGAATATCGTGCTTTTATGTCTGTACCGACAGCGCGGTTGACCGCAGGAAATTATTACCCCGAAATGCCGCCCGATGAGCATCATTATTATATACAACTGCCGATTGACCATGATGATCCCTCTTTGGGTACTTTTATCGGCTTTTATCTGCTGAGTCCAAGCTTCAAAGCAGGCAGCAATGTTGTTTTCAAGCTTTATGATAATCAGCAGGAAGCGGTAGGAATGATTAGAGATTACAAAGATTTTGAAATTTTTGATCAGGGAATCGGCAAAGATATTTCCTATGTGCTGATTGGCAATCGCGGAGTAAGCCCGACCTTATTTCCGGAAGTATTTGATAAGAACGGCAATGCTGATTATGCTTTGGCCCTAAAGCTATATGGTTCTGATGAACAGATAGAGGATATAGAAAATGTGCGTTTAGATATGGTTAAAAGAGGATTGCTGCCTAAAGACGGAAAGATTATCTTGCATGGCGGTTCGGGCGGAGGAGTTTTAATTCAGCAGTATCTCAGTAAACATGGCCAGCATGTATCCCGAGTGTTAATGGAGTCTACGGGGGCACCAGATATCGCCCAAGCTAACCAGCTTACTTTTACCAAGAGCTTTTACAGCTCCAACCGGGAAGCGGCCGAAATTTATTATAAGCTTTATCAAGAGGGTGACACCAATACCTCTTTGGCATGGCTCTTATTTAAAGTGGGTTTGGAAGGACAGCCGCAATTGCAGACCCGGATATTAAAAGGTAAGGATAATACTTGGGATTTACCGGGCAAATTCCTTTATGCCAAAAACTGGCTGAAGCTTTCCAATAACTTTCCTTTGATTAGCATGATATTTCGCTCCCCCGTAGAGCTTGAAGTTAAAGTCCGCATGTGGGAACTTTTAGGTTATGATTTGGTCAATTACAACCCTTCATCGGCAGAGGAAATAAACCTGCTTTATGAATCTTCACGTATATTCCTAAGTGAATTCCAGGATGCTTATAAAACCGGTCAAATCCCAATTTATGATTTCAATATAAACCGTTCCGATTTCAATGGAGAAGTCATGGTCTGGGCAAATAGCGGCGATCAGGATTTTGGACCGCAAATTGCCGAATTAATAACTGCTGCTTATCCACATGCAAGATTGGCAGTGTTCGAAGAGAATGCACATCGTGTTCAGAAGAAATCTGCATATCAGTTAAATCTTATAAAGTCTTTTATCGAAACCGGCCCCAATTCTCCTGAAACTCAAAAATGTTTTGATGAAGATATTCTTATGAAATAATGATATTTTTCATAGCAGCTAAGTGCCTGTGTCAAGAGAACCTTCAAGCTGAACCCGAGAAAAGCGAAAGGATTCAAAACTATTAATTAGGTTTGGCGTAAAGAGATATTTCCTGTTGCATTTAGATATGCTAAAGAATAATTTTTTAAACCCGCTTATCTAAAAATATTTAGAATCTGCAGGGTTTATTTAATTTTTATCGTTATTATTAATAGGGAAGGGAGGTGGTCAAGGTTTGCCATGATGACCTGTGGATCGAAAGTTTCC
>JAQUBU010000269.1 GCA_028686565.1 Syntrophomonadaceae bacterium | reverse complement strand
TTGCAACTCTGGACCGCGACATAGAAACCGAGGATTCTGGAAGTGCCATTATTCGTTTTCACAGCGGTGTTATAGCCACTATTAACATCACTATGTTGGCATACCCAGAGAATTTGGAAGGTTCTATAACTGTTCTGGGCAAAACCGGGACTGCCCGGGTGGGCGGTATTGCCATGAACAGAATAGAGCATTGGAATTTTCACGACTACCAGGAATATGACGAACAAATTAACAGCATTAGCAGCAATTCATCCTCAGTATATGGCTCAGGACATAGCGGATATTATACTCAGGTTATTAAGGCTATAGAGAATAAATCCCGCCCAAGACCAGCTTCAATTTTACTGGCTGATGGAATTGAAGGAAAAAAGTCATTGGCAATAGTTACCGCTATATACCAGTCCAGCCGCCAAAATTCCAGCGTCTTTATTAAAAGCCGCTAATCATTTCGAATTCTCCTAAGATAACCTGTTTCCAACCGCTCCTGTCATTATCTGCCCATTTAGCAAATACCTTGATGTAACAAACTCCTCCCGTTTACCATATATTACATTAGTTGTCGATTAAAAGCAGTTGTTTACAGAAAGGATGTTGGTTAATGAAACTCCTGGTTGTCGCCAGAGACTGGAGTAATTTTACATCACGCCAGTTTACTCCTTACCTGCTACTGGAATTGGCCAAAATTACTGAGCTATCAATATGGCATGAAAGAGGAGAGGATATTACAAAAATTCTTGAGCAATTGGATCTGAAGCCAGATTTCGTTCTAATACTCGAATACTATGAGACTAATACTACAAAAGTTACAGGGTTGTTTGACCTTGCTGTTCCTTATGCCATTTCCCTGATGGATCTGCACTGGGATATTGAGTATCGTAAAGAACTCATTACAAATGAGAATGTAAAATATATTTTCACATCTTGCCGGGACGCATTCAATAAGTTGTATCCAGAGTTTAAGAGCCGGATGCTCTGGCTTCCTCAGCATGTAAATACAGATATCTTTAGAGACTATGGATTAGCCAAGGATATTGATTATTTATTAATGGGAGCAGCATCGGCAAGATACTATCCCATGCGCAATAAAATTCTTCAGGAGATGCAGGATCGACCAGGATTTGTTTATCATAAACATCCTGGTTATCGTTATATTGCCACTGATGAAGATCTATTTATCGGAGACAAATATGCACGTGAGATCAACCGGGCTAAAATATTCTTTACCTGCGGAGGAGCAGCAAACTATCCCGTTGCCAAGTACTTTGAAGTCCTGGCCTGCAATACTTTATTGCTGGCTCCCACCTTCCCTGAAATTGAAGACCTCGGTTTTATACCGGGCACACACTTTGTAGCCATCGATGCAGATAACTACCAGGAAAAGGCAGAATATTACCTGGCTCATGAGCAAGAACGTATACAGATTGCCCAGAAGGGTTATGAAATGGTCAGATCTCTGCATTCTACGGAACGCCGGGCTGCAGAACTGCTGACTGCTATTGAAGGTATTAGGCATTTATTCAATAAAAATTCTAATTTGGGAGGTTTGGCTGATGAATGACATTAATAAAAATTCCCTGGCAGATCAAAGAGAGTGGCTGGAGGAGTTTTACCGGGAAATATATTTGCAAGTCGGTTTTGGTCCCCGTCAGAATGCCTATTACATGGAGGAAATAATAAAACACTTGGATCAGCGGGTTATTGACTTTCTAAATACTTTCAAAACAAATATTCTTGACATGGGCTGTGCTATGGGATTTGGAACCATCAAGCTGGCAGAATCCTTTCCTCTGTCCAAGGTATTCGGATTGGATGTATGCAAAACTGCGATAGACGGGGGGGGAGCTAAATTTCCCGGTATTAATTTCCTGTTTAATTTTGATGGTCTTATAGTTAATGATTATGATGTCATAATTTCTTCCCACTGTCTGGAACATTACCTCGATCCCTTGGATATACTGCTTGATATGCTGGAAAGAACCCATAAGTATTGCATAATAATGGTTCCCTATAATGAAATTCCTTTATTAAACAAGCATCTTGCCACTATTACTGAAGACACTTTTCCGGAGAAGATAATCCTGGAGCAAAAAGAGTTTAAAAAGATTAGCAATTTAGTCTTTGCTGGTGATAGACAGTTCTGCAGGAATGACATGATCCAGATGGTTTATGAGCAGAGATGAGGCTTTAATAATTCTTACAAAAATAAAATAAGCTGCTGGCAATAACTTAGCCAGCAGCTCTTACTAATGCTTTTTTTAGACTTGTGGCAGATTTCTTAAACTCTCTTTAAGATCACTATCTGAAAATTCCACATCTTCAGTTTCCCCGGAGAGGTATTTGTCATAAGAGAATAAATCCAAATGTCCGTGTCCGCTGAGATTAAATACTATAGACTTCGATACTCCCTCTTCCTTGGCTTGGAGGGCTTCATCAATAGCAGCACGAATAGCATGGGCAGACTCAGGAGCAGGTACTATACCTTCACTCTGAGCAAATATCATAGCAGCCGCAAAAGTCGGGTTTTGTTTTACGGCTATGGCTTCGAGCAAACCGTCATGGTACAACTGGCTGATCAGAGGAGATTCTCCATGATATCTCAATCCTCCGGCATGAATTCCCGAAGGTGTAAAGTCATGACCCAGGGTGTACATTTTCATCATGGGTGTATAACCGGCCACATCACCGAAATCATAGGCAAAAACACCTTTGGTCAAGGTTGGACAGGCAGCAGGCTCTACAGCCAGAAGGCGTACCTTTTTACCGGCCAATTTATCGGGTATGAAGGGGAATGCAATACCGGCAAAATTGCTTCCTCCGCCACAGCAGCCGATTACCACATCAGGATAATCATCGACCATTTCCATTTGCATTTTTACTTCCTGCCCAATTATGCTCTGGTGTACACAAACATGGTTGAGAACACTGCCCAGCGAATAATTGGTATCTTCCCTGCCGGCTGCATCTTCTACAGCTTCACTTATGGCTATGGCAAGCGTACCAGGTGTATCTGGCTGCTGTTCTAATACATTACGGCCAGCATTGGTGAGGGGGCTGGGACTGGGCACACAATTGGCCCCATATAATTCCATAACCGAACGGCGATAGGGTTTCTGGGTATAACTTACCCGGACCATATATACCATAATCTCCATATCAAATAATTTGCCTGCCAAAGCAAGTGCAGTTCCCCATTGACCGGCTCCGGTTTCAGTGGTAAGCCGCTTGATGCCCTGCATTTTATTAAAATATACCTGTGGTAAAGCAGAATTTAACTTGTGGCTTCCCACCGGGCTGACACCCTCGTATTTATAATAAATATGACAGGTGGTATCGAGAGCCTTCTCCAAACCATGCGCTCTATAAAGAGGGCTGGGCCGGTATTTTTTATACAGTTCTCTTACTTCTGCAGGAATCTCTATATACCTTTCCTTGGATACCTCCTGCATGATCAATTCCCGTGCAAATATCGGCTCCAAATCGGATGGTGTCAAGGGTTGTTTGGTCTGCGGGTTTAATCCGGGCTCCAGGGGATTCGGCATGTCGGCCTGGATATTGTA
>JAQUBU010000268.1 GCA_028686565.1 Syntrophomonadaceae bacterium | reverse complement strand
AAAGTTTTCCTAGCAATAATTTAAAATTAATTTATTTAAAATTCAAAATTAATTAAAGTGGAGGTCGTTTCACGGCGTTCACCTTTGTTTATGGGGAGGTTTTATTCAAATTATTAAGAGCAGTCTTTTTAAAAGCATAGAAAAATATTTGCAAAGTGGACAAAACATCCTTTTAACCGGTCTCTCAGGCAGTGCCAAGGGCTTTTTTGCAGCCGAGCTGTTCAAAGAGAGCCCGGGCAAAATTGTTTGCCTGGTAAGCAATGAGGAAAAGGCCTATGATTTAGCCGGAAATTTAAAAAGCTTTGTTGATCATGACCGGATCGCCATGTTTTTAGGCCGGGAGTTGGTTTTCATGAAAGAAAACTTTTCCCGCGTTGAAGTTGAGCGTATTCTGACTCTGCAGGAATGTCTTTGGCATCCGGGACGAAATTCTTTTATTATCGCTACTCCCGGAGCATTTATGTATCCTTTTATATCCCCCCGCGAGATGAAACATAACACTCTGGTGCTTAAAAGCGGGCAGGAGCACTTGTTGCGAGATATACTGAAACAGTTGATTCACGGCGGATACAGCCGAATTGATACGATTACCCGGCCGGGGGAATTTGCTTTGCGCGGCGGACTTCTGGATATCTATCCGCTTAGTGAAAAAGAACCGTGCAGAATAGAATTCTTCGGAGATATTATTGAATCTATACGCCGTTTTGATATCAATACCCAAAGGTCCGGCAAAAAAGAAAAAACTCTGACCATATTGCCTGCTGATGAATTATGCGGCGCCAGTTTGAATTCCAGCCTTTTTGATTACATAGCTGAGGAACTGCCGGTGTTTTTTGATGAACCTTGGGAATTTTATCAAGCATATGATAAAAACATAAAAAGATATCAGGAATCCGTAAAGGAAGCTCGCCGGGAGGAAAAAACTGTTCGCGAACTGCCGCTGTTGGAGCGGGAAAGACTTGCGGAAAAGCTGAGGTCCCGGGCAGTTCTTTACCATACTTACTTTGCCAGCAAGACCCCCGAGGCCAAAATCGCATTTATGGAACATGTCGCCCAAAGAGAAATGGAACCATTCTACAGTAATTGGGATCTCTTGATTTCCCGGCTAAAGGATTGGCAAGGTAAAAACTATAAGGTATACCTTACTATAAAAAGCAAAGTAGCTCGCGAACAGATGAAAAAGGAGCTTGGCGACCGTGAAATAAACGGAATAGAAATTAGTGAACAAGCTTTGGAAACTGGATTCAGCAGTTCCACACTGTCACTGGCAATAATATCTGAAAAGGATATCTGGGGAAAATCAGCCGGCACCAGCCGAAAAAGCAAACGCAGCCATGAAGATAGAATATTGTTGGAGGATTTAAGACCAGGTGACTATGTAGTTCATGAAAACTATGGTATCGGGATATTCCGCGGAGTAACCCGGGTCGAAAATGAAGGGATAACCCGGGAATATATGCTATTGCAATATGCAGGTACGGATCGGCTTTACCTGCCTATAGACAAACTGGATCTTCTATACAAGTACTCGAGCTCCAGTGAGAAGGAACCCCGCCTGAATAAACTGGGAGGCAATGCCTGGGAACGGACCAGGCAAAAAGTAGCACAATCTGTTCAGGAAATGGCAGAGGATTTATTAAAGCTTTATGCCAGCCGGGAAAGCATGGAAGGCCATGCATTTTCACCGGATACCCCCTGGCAGCTGCAATTTGAAGACGAATTTCCCTACCAGGAAACACCCGACCAAATGAAGGCAATTAATGATGTTAAAAGAGCTATGGAAAGAAACCGTCCCATGGATAGCCTGATATGCGGTGACGTCGGTTATGGCAAAACCGAAGTAGCTTTGCGTGCTGCATTCAAAGCGGTTATGGATGGCAAACAAGTAGCGGTACTTGTACCCACCACAGTATTAGCTGAACAGCATTACCATACTTTCCTTAACCGATTTGGAAAATATCCAGCTATTATTGAAGCTTTAAGCCGTTTTCGTTCAGCTTCTGAACAAAAAAGGATAGTTGAGGATATAAAGAAGGGGGTAGTTGATATTGTTATCGCCACACACCGCTTGCTGTCCAAGGATGTTCAATTTAAAGATCTGGGGTTGCTGGTTATAGATGAAGAACACCGGTTCGGGGTAGCCCAGAAGGAGAAAATAAAGGCTTTAAAAGAAATGGTCGATGTAATCAGCTTGTCGGCTACTCCTATACCACGCAGCCTGCATATGGCATTAACCGGTTTAAGGGATCTCAGTCTGATTGAAACAGCGCCACCGGAACGCTACCCCGTTACAACGTATGTTTTGGAATATAATGAGGAAATAGTGGCTGATGCCATCAGCAGCGAAATTGAGCGGCAAGGGCAGGTCTTTTTCGTGCACAATCGTATCGAAGATATTTACAAGGTAAAAGAGCAGCTGCAGTTACTATGCCCCGGTATTAAAATTGCCCTGGGACACGGACGCATGAAGGAGGACGAACTGGCCCGGGTAATGATGGATTTTGTAGCAGGGCATTACCAGCTATTTTTGTGCACTACCATAATTGAATCCGGCCTGGATATGCCCAATGTTAACACCTTGATAGTTGATGAAGCAGATCACCTGGGTCTTGCCCAATTATATCAGTTAAGAGGGCGGGTGGGGCGTTCCAGCCGGCTGGCCTATGCTTATCTTACCTATCGTCCGGATAAGATTGTCAGTGAAACTGCCCAAAAAAGACTGAATGCCATACGTGAATTCAATGAACTTGGTTCCGGGATGAAAATAGCCTTGCGTGACCTGGAGATAAGAGGAGCTGGAAATATTTTGGGACCTGAACAACATGGCTATATTCATGCGGTTGGCTTTGACCTGTATTGCCGTCTCCTGGAGCAGGAAACAGCCCGCTTGAAAGGGCGGAGTATGCGGGAAGAGATTAACCCGCAGCTTGACATCGATGTAGATTATTACATACCTGACAGCTATATCCCTGATTCGGGGACTAAGATGAGAATATACCGGCGCTTGCTCTTGGCCAGAAACTTTGCGGAAGTCCAAGATTTAGGAGCCGAGATGATTGATCGTTTTGGTCCTTTGCCTCGGGCCGTAGAGAACTTTTTACAAATTGCCCTCTTAAGAATTACCGCCCGGGAAAAAGAAATAAGTTCCCTGCGCCGCAAAGGCCGCAAGATAGAGATCCAAATGGCACAGAGTCTGCCCCCTGATTTTGCCGCCCGTACCAGGGACTTAAATATTACCAGGCTTGATGACCGTACATTCCTAATGCAGAGAGATGGCGCATCATTACAGGATCTACAGGGAGTTTTAAACAGCATTTAGGACGCACAAGGGGGGTGACACAGGGGGACGTTTGACACAGGTGACACAGGGGGACGTTATTGTTGTGTCATTTCTCAGACACAGGGGGACGTTATTGTTGTGTCATTTCTCAGAAATGACACAACAATAACGTCCCCCTGTGTCACCCCCTGTGTCACCCCCTGTGTCACCCCCTGTGTCACCCCCTGTGTCACCCCCTGTGTCACCCCCTGTGTCAAACGTCCCCCTGTGTCAAACGTC
>JAQUBU010000029.1 GCA_028686565.1 Syntrophomonadaceae bacterium | reverse complement strand
TGTTGCAACCAAGGTGCGCATTTTAAATTCACTCTCATTTCTATATTATTTTCTAGTCCTTTTTAGGATTTCATTATATTACTATACTAATCAGCTTAGTATTAGGCAAGAATAGCAGCTATATAAGTTCTTTGTCAAAATCAAACAGAAGCTGTCTAAATAATGCTATTTTTCTTTGACAATTGCTTTACTGCTGTATTATAATGATTAACGCACGGAATAATTTCCGTAATGCAGCCGGATGGTGTAGAGGTAGCACGACTGACTCTGGATCAGTTCGCCAGGGTTCGAATCCTTGTCCGGCTGCCATTTGGCCCCATCGTCTAGCGGCCTAGGATGCCGCCCTCTCAAGGCGGAGACAGGGGTTCGACTCCCCTTGGGGCTACCAAATCCAATATCAAGAAAGTCAGCATGAAAATGCTGGCTTTTTCCTTTCTTTGTTTTAGGGAAAGCAGATTAGCCTTATTGACGTATAGATTCTTAAATAGGGCATAATGTAATATAATAGCAATGAGAAAACATAATGGTTGAGGGGTGGAATAGTGAAGAAAGTACTCGTTTTGATGGGTGGGACTTCCGAGGAAAGAGAGGTTTCTCTGAAAAGCGGCCAGGCAGTTGTTAAAGCTTTACTGGAAAGAGGATACCAGGTTGAATCCCTGGATTTTAACCCTCGTGTACTGAGTGATATCGAAAAAATTAAACCGGATGTAGTATTTATTGCACTGCACGGAAAAAACGGAGAAGATGGAACTGTGCAAGGCTATCTTGATTTATTGGGCATACCCTATACTGGCTCAGGAGTTGCAGCCAGCGCTATTGGCATGGACAAAATACTGACAAAAAAGATATTATGCTATGAAGGATTGCCTACAGCAGAGTTTGAGATTATCCATAAGCGTGACTTTAACAGCACAACATTTGCTGCCAAATCATTAATTGAACGCTTTGGATTGCCGATAGTAGTAAAACCTCCAACTCAAGGTTCAAGTGTTGGGACATCCATAGTAAGGAACGAAAATGATTTATTAAAAGCTATTGAATTGGCACTGACTTTTGGAGATGAAGTCTTGCTGGAAAGGTTTATTGCCGGTACTGAACTGACTGTTGCAGTGATTGGAAATCATGAACCGATAGTCTTACCTATTATAGAGATTACAGCTCAGAATGAATACTACGACTATGAATCGAAATATACCCCGGGTATGTCTGCTCATATCATTCCCGCCCGGATAGACAATGAGGCCAGGGAACTAATCGAAAAGATTACTATAAAAGCTTATCTGGCTCTAAAATGCCGGGGTTTTTCACGAATAGATTTTATTCTTGACCAGAATGGTGATCCATATATATTGGAGGTCAATACTATACCCGGAATGACCGCTACCAGCCTGATACCTGATGCAGGACGGGCGGCGGGAATAAGTTTCCCCGAACTGGTAGAAAAATTTCTAATAATGGCGGAAGAAGAATAGATTCCTAAAATCCCCCACTTGCATAAAAGGGTTTTTGCCGGTGGAGGTAGAATTATTCCATACAAGAAAATCTGGTTATGGAGTAATATATGAGCAATTTTTTGCCGGTGGGAGTAATAAATGACAACATATCGGAAATCTGTAATAAGGTTAATGAACTGAGAAAATACCTCGATCAGCAAAATCTAGAAGCCTTACAGCAGGGCTTTAACGAACTGGAAGACATGGCGCTTGATCTGGGGCTATTTATAGAGAAGTATTCCTGTCAGCCCTTATTGTATACAGGGCAGGGGAATACAGATGAAGTAATCAAAAGGCTGGATTGGGCATTAACATTTACCGAAGGAGTCGACCCTATTCAGTATTTTAAGTCAAAAATCAGAAGCAGAAAGAATCGCTTGAAATAAATGCTGCAAATTATAAAATTGGCCTTGAGAATAAGAGCTTAAGGCCAGTTTTTATTAAAACTGCAGCAGGAACCATATAACCAGGCGAAAAGATGTCCCCCGCTTCTTTAAGCGGGGGTTTATTAACAAAACAGGCGGCGGGTTTTAATCCCCTGCCTCATTGCAGCGGTGCGAAAGAAACTGCTCCGCAGTTTCTTTCTGATGCTTAAAACAAGAATTCTTGATATGCAAGAAGAATACAGAGATGAAGAGGGCCAAAAGACCATTCAGTAAGTAGACGTCCTAATACACAGTAGTTTACATAATTAATAATATTGACAATCACAACTTGCCGGCCTTATTTTTATAAGTATATTCCTCAAATTTGTTATAATAGTCCTAAGCAAAATTTAGGGAGAAGAAAGATGGATGAAATGGCTTGAGGTACACTGCATCGCACGTGAACTGGAAATAAAACGATTTGTACCAAATACAATTGATAAAGGAAGCTGGATACCGGCCGGTAGAGCGCGATATGCTCTACAATGTGATTAAGGTTATTAACTCAACTTTCGTAGTTGACATATTATGCGACATAACTAGTGTGTACTTGTCATTGCTATGAAATAGCGTAATTGTCATTGCGAGCGCAGCGCCAACCTGTCATTGCGAGCGCAGCGCGGCAATCTTCCCCGGTAATTGATTATGTAAATGAAAAATGCTCTAACGCTTTTCATTTATCGTGGCGGGTTATTACCCGTGATAATTGCGAGCGGTAGAGAAGCAATCTAAAATGACTTGGCGATGGATGGATTGCTTCGCTGCACTCGCAATGACATATAAGATAGCTCGCTATGTTCGCCAATATGGAATTTTAAATAGTTTATTTTATTGCTTTTTCGGGCTTTTCAGCCTGTTCTTATGGTCAGAAACTTGAGTTATTAATCAATAAAACCAGGTGACAAAAGAACCGTCAGACTGTGTGAAATCCTAAAAAGTCCAGACCAATGCCTCAAAGTGGAGGTATATCGGCATAACCAGGGAATTATTCGGGCCATTTCACTAAAATCAGGCTGTTAAGGCCCTTGAGTGGGGTGGATAAAAACGGCAAAATAGTTTTCACACAGTCTGCCGTCCCCTTGTCATCAAATTAGGAGGAAATAATATGAAAATAGAAACCAGGCGGCCAATGGGCAGTACGGCAAAACTAATAATATTTATGTTGGCTATAATGGTATTATCGAAAATAGCCAGTCTTTACGTGGAGTGGTTATGGTTTCAGTCAGTTGATTTTGCCAGCGTTTTCTCTAAAATACTATTAAACAAAATAGCTCTGTATGTAATTATGTTTGCAGCTACCCTGGCATTGTTTATGTTTAATTTACACTTGACCAGGAGACATCTGGGACCAATAGAAGAGCCCATCGATGAAACTGAGGAAGGCAGAACTATTATTTACCTGGACCAGGATCGCTCACCCTGGCAAAGTTTTATAAAGGGGCGCAACTCCAAATGGATATTCTTGGGTGTGAGTATATTTGCAGCATTTTTAGTCAGTTCAGTGGCAGCGGAGAACTGGCTTACAGTTCAGCAGTATCTAAATCGCACAAGTATGGGAACCACTGACCCGATTTTCCATAAAGACCTGGGTTATTATTTTTTCAACCTTGCCTTTTATAAATTTGTCTATAGTACTTTAATGATGGCGCTGGTTTTGCTTATAATTGCTCTGGGCGCGGTCTATATTGTTAATGCATCTTCCGATTTGCTTTTTGGTGATTGGAGGCAGTTTAGTTTTGCCAAAGGGCATATGGCAGTACTGCTGGCCCTGGTATTCGCTCTCAAAGCCTGGGGCTACAAGCTGGCTGCTTATGATATCCTGTTTTCGCCCTCCGGAATTGTTTTCGGTGCCAGTTATACCGATATTTTTGCCCGCCTGTTGTCCTACCGGGTGTTGTTGCTGATTTCATTGGTGCTTGCGGCGGTAATACTTATCAATATTTTTGTGAAAAAATTCAACTGGATTTTGATTAGCCTTGGAGCCTGGCTTGTTATTGCGGTTCTTTTGGGAGGAGTTTACCCTTCACTGATACAAAATCTGGTAGTAAAGCCCAATGAATTCAACAAGGAAAAACCATATATCGAAAATGCCATTAAACTTACCCGCCAGGCATACGGTCTGGACACTGCGGAAATCAAAGAATTCAAACTGGACAATAATTTGGACATCAACAGCTCTGATTATCAAAGCACTATTAACAATGTGCGGCTTTGGGATTGGCAGCCTTTGCAAACCACTTATAAAAACCTCCAGCAGCTGCGCAGTTATTATGTTTTTAATGATGTCGATGTTGACCGCTACATGATTAACGGCCAATACCGTCAGGTAATGCTTTCAGCTCGGGAGATCGACCAGGAAGAACTGCCATCTATTGCTAAAACCTGGATTAACCAGCGTTTGATGTATACCCATGGTTATGGGGTGGTAGTAAGTCCGGTGAATGAGATTGCTGAAGAAGGCTTTCCCAAGTTCTTTATCAAAGATATTCCACCTAGCTTTAGCAGCGACCTGGAAATAACAAGACCGGAAATATATTTCGGGGAAAGAACCAAAGACTATGTCATAGTTAATACCAAACAGAAGGAATTTGACTATCCTGAGGGAGAAAAGAATGTCAGCTCTGTTTATAAAGGTGATGAGGGGATCAAGATAAAATCATTCGTTCAACGTCTTCTGTTTAGCTGGGCTCTGAAAGATTATAAAATGCTCTTATCCACGGAAATAACCAATAGCAGTCAGATATTAATGAATCGTAACATTGTTCAGAGAATGCAGATGATAGCTCCTTACCTGCACTTTGATAACGATCCTTATATTGTGATAAATGATGATGGCAAGCTTTACTGGATGCTTGATGCTTACACGGTTACCAATATGTACCCATATGCACAGCCCTTTGACCAGCAGGGAAATAATTATATTCGCAATTCAGTTAAAGTGGTTTGTGATGCTTATTCCGGCAAGATGAGTTTTTATGTAGCTGACAATTCGGACCCTATAATTAAGACTTACAGCAAAATATTCCCAAAAGTCTACCAGCCGCTTGACCAAATGCCGGCCGGCTTGAAGGCTCATATTCGTTATCCGGAAGATATATTTTCCATACAGGCCGAGATGTACAAGACATTTCATATGATGGACCCCTCTGTTTTCTATAACAAGGAAGATCCCTGGTTGATTCCCAATGAGATTGTGGGCAGCGAACTTACCAAAATGGAACCCTATTATATTATCATGCATCTGCCCGGGTCATCTAAAGCCGAGTATATACTAATGACTCCGTTCTCCCCTAAGAGCCGCCCCAATATGGTAGCATGGATGGCAGCTCGGACCGATGGCGATAATTATGGGAAAATGCTGGTTTACCGTTTCCCCAAACAGGAGACAATATATGGGCCTGAACAGATTGAGTCGCGAATTAACCAGAACACTGAAATTGCACAGCAAATCAGCCTTTGGGATCAGCGTGGCTCCAAAGTCTATCGGGGCAATCTATTGGTTATTCCTTTAAAAACATCGCTTCTGTATGTTGAACCATTGTATCTGCAGGCAGAAAAAAATAATCTGCCCGAACTTAAGCGGGTAATAGTAGGATTTGAAAATAAAATAGTTATGGAACCATCCCTTGATCAAGCATTGTTAAAGCTGTTCAATAAACAACCAGGTACTGCCAATGATGTAACCCAACCTGCCAATATTGATGATAACCTGTCTGCGACCGAAGGAATAGAAGGACTGGCTAAATTAGCCCGTGAATACTATAATCGGGCCAACCAATTGCTCAAAGAAGGAGATTGGGCTGGTTACGGAGAGAATATAAAGAAATTGAATGAAGTTATCAGCAAGTTGGAAGCTGCTGCAATGAAGTAATGCAATGAAGTAATGCAAGGGAGTAGTAATCAATGCCGGAGAAGATCAAGATAGTATGTTTGGGTGACAGTATAACCTATGGTTTTCCTTTTGGTCATCAGGCATCATGGGTTCGGATGCTGGATGATGTTATTGATGCTGAGCTGATAAACAAGGGAATTAACGGCAATACGACATCAGATATGTTAGGTCGCTTTGAACGTGCCGTGTTAAAGTACAATCCCAGTTATGTAATAATAATGGGCGGTATCAACGATGTTATTTGCGGTGAATCATATGATCGTATTATCTGGAATTTGCGAAGTATGGCGGAGAAGGCTCTGGCTGCTGATATAAAGGTAATAATGGGAATACCGACTGCGGTAGATGATCCTTCATGGGAAAAGCTGATCAGCCGAATTCGTCTTTGGATAAAAGTTTATGCTGAGGAAAAAGGTTTGGAAATTATTGACTTTTCTAAAGCGTTTTTTGACTCCAACGGCAAATTGAAAAATGAATTATTGCTGGCTGACGGCGGTCACCCCACTATGGCCGGATATGAAGCCATGTTTGAACAGATTGACCTCAAGATATTTAAATAAGGGGGCGGGGATTTATCTTGCCCCCTTATTTATATTTGTTATGATGAACTCCCCTCTAAACACTATACCGTCACAGGTACTGCCTCCGGGGAGAGGGGTTTGACTATAAAGGTTTGAAAGTCATTGCTGCTGGTTTTGAAAGCTTTAACAGTAGCTTGAGTTTCATTTTTAGCATCACTATAACGTGCAACAATAGCTGCAACATATTCAAATTCCTGTTGCGAAGGCATGCTTGAGCTTCTGAAAAGTGCCAGTGGTCCAGGTCGGTCGATTACCTTCAAAAGATAATCGGCTTCGGCAGCAATTTCCTGCAACCGTTCGTTTTCCGCATGATTGCGTCCTACAACCAGCAAGTTTCCATTCAGAATAAAGTGCCGTCCTACTTTATACACTTCTATTTCCAGGGGATCAATCTCGTCTTTAGTAGCCAGCAAGGGTTTAATACGCCGGGAGAAATTTTCATCAGTTAGAAGGCAGCCGCCGGCTGGGGTAGGGTAATCATGTATACCAAACTCTTGGGCAAGTTCCATCTGCCGGCTGCGACCCCGACCGCTAATATCCAAGAGCTGATTGCGGTCAATCCAACCTTCACTTTCGGGAATAGTCTCAGGGAGCAAAAGCGCCGAAAGAGGTCTTAGTGTAAGACCTTTATAACCTGAAATTTTATCAACTGAACTTAGGGCGGAACGGGTCTGGCTCATAGGTCTCTGGCCCAGAACTTCACCTGTTAATATGAACGAAGCATTGTACTCCTCCATGAAGTGACCCGCCCGTTTTAACATATAAGCATGGCAATCAATACAGGGATTAAGATTTTTGCCGTAACCATAAACTGGTTTTCTTAAAACTTCACTTATATATTCCTGGCCAATATCTATAGTCTGCAGTTTAATACCCAGTTCCTGGGCAGCTTTGTAGGTTGATTCATTTGCTCCAAAGAAAGGACTGACAAAATTCAAACCTATGACTTCAATTCCTTGGTTTTTAATTAGGTATACTGCCAGTTGAGAATCAAGTCCTCCAGAAAATAAACTAATTGCTTTCACTATGTTCACACTCTCTCCCATATTAATTATTATTCGTTCTATAAATAGTCCTTAAATATTCTTCATCATTAATTACTTTATAACCATGCCTTTTTAGCAATGCTGCGGTTACACCGTCTCCTGGACACAGGGTTTTGGAGAAAGTGCCATCATATATTTGCCCCACACCGCAGGAAGGACTGCGGCTTTTTAAAATTATCAGCTCAGGGTCTGCTTTTCGGGCTAATTCAAGAGTTTTTTTGGCACCTTCCAGGAAGTATTGATTTAGATCAATACCTTCTTTACTAATAACACATGCCCTGGAATCAAGAACATCATTTCCAGTACCGCTTGTTATTTCACTAGGGCTGCGGGGAATAGTTAAACCTGAGATTAATTCCGGGCAGACAGGAATTAATCTCTTTTCTAACATTAATTTACGAAAATGAGGATTTAGATTATTCCCGCCGTTATATTTACAATTAACTCCACATAGACAGGCACTCACTAAATACAATGAATTTACCTCCGTTATAAACTTAGCTTTACCCAAAAAATATTAATTTTGCAAGTATAGTGATTTGAATTAGCAAAGATTTAGATACTTTCATATTATATGATACAAAAACAAAGTGATGGAGACAAAAATATGCAAAACTTCAAGATGCTAATTGTTAAGTCTGTGCCCAAGCAGGAAAAAGACCTCATCAGCATTAGCAAGGATCTGGCTGATTACCTGGAAATCAATGAATATGAAAGCCTGAAGCTGAATGTCGGTAAATTGACCAAGTCGCTGAAAATCAATATAGAGAAGAGTTCAAAAAACAAGAATACAATTTCTCTGAACTCTCAAGCCGCCAGGAGCTTATACTTAAGCAATGGCCGAAAATATGGTTTTCGGGGAAACAAAGATGCAATTCGTATTGGGCCAGTTGTGGGAATAATGATTGAGGAATCCAAGCAGATTAATAAACCTTTTGGCGGGCAGAGTTTTTTTGTTAAGCAGCTTTTAGCAAGCGGGCGGAGTTTCGGGGAATTATGCTTTGCGTTTAGTCCATTTCGTATTAATTGGAGTCAAAAAACAGTTCAGGGCTACTTCTATGGCGAAAAAGGATGGAGCAAAGCCACATTTCCAATTCCCGATGTGATATATATGCGGGGCAAGGGGTATTATCCAGTGCAGATGGAGATAAGGAGAAGATTGGAAGGGATGGGGGTAGCATTTTTCAACCCTGCCTTAATTGGCAAGTGGCAGACCCATCGAATCCTGACCCAGAAACCTGAACTCCTGCCCTATATTCCCGATACCAGATTAATCAAGGATTTCGCAATGGTTGACCGCATGATAAAGAAGTATCAGGCAGTATACTTAAAGCCCGTTACAGGCTCACAGGGAAAAAATATTGTCAGGGTGCATAAGAACAAAGAATCTACCAATTATCAATACCAATATCAAATGAATAACCAGTCATATCATGGCAGTGCCCAGAACCTGGCTCAATTACGGAGCTGTCTGCGGCCAGTTATGGGAAAGAAAACTTATATAATTCAAAAACAAATCAATCTTTTAAAATCCGAAGGAAACCTGGTTGATGTTCGTATCTTAGTTCAAAAAGATTGTACTGGTTGTTGGGGAGTTACTGGAATGGCATGCAGGGTAGGCAGAAAGGGATCTATAACCAGTAATATATCGGCCGGAGGCAGTGGGCGTCATTTGCAAAGTGTGCTTCAGAGCAAATTTCCTGATGAGAAGCAGCAAAACCAGATAACTAATGATTTGGAGTTTGTAGCCTTGGAAGCAGCCAAAACCCTGGAGGAATCAATCGGACCATCTGGAGAGATGGGAATCGACATTGGAATAGACAAGAATGGCCACATTTGGTTTATAGAAGCCAACCTCAGACCTGCCCGGCAAGTTTTTTCTTTAATTGGAGAGCAACAAACCCGCAAGCTATCGGTGGAAAGACCTATGTTATACTCCAGGTTTCTAGCGGGATTTTAAGTTAAGTGAGGTTTAATTATGAATGTTAGCGGAAGCATATATATCTCCAAGACCTTGGCGACTCGAATCGGATTGCAGGATCAAGATGAAATAAGAGTTCGAGTAGGCGGCCGGATCACCAGGAGCAAACTGGTTATTCAAAACCTTAAAGGACGTTCATACATGCTGTCACCTGGATTGGCCCATGAATTACTGGTTAAGAAGCATCGGCGGTTAAAATTACGTTATGACCAGCAAACCAATATGATTCATCTGGGTCCAACCATTGGTGTATTATCAAGTTCTTTGCCCAATCGGGAAGGTTTCGATCCTACCAGTGTGCAAGCTGAACTTATATACCTTAGTAATATTGGCAAAAAATTACCGGGTCAGGTTTATATTTTTACACCCAGTTCAATAAACTGGTCCAATAATACGGTACGAGGCTATGTTTACCGTCAGCTAAGCATCGAGAGAGGAATGTGGGTTTCACAGATCTATCCTCTTCCTGATGTAGTATATGACCGTATTCCCAGTCGCAGCAGTGAAGCACAAACTAATATCAGAAATACTAAACAAAGATTGTGTAAAATGCCATACTTAAAATACTTTAACCCTTCATTTCTAAATAAATGGAAGGTATATCAGTTATTAATAACCGACTCCCGGCTATATCCGTATATACCTGAAACCCAACATCTGACTGAGGTCAGTCTCGAAGCGATGCTCAAAAAACATGATACCCTTTATTTAAAGCCTGCCGATGGAAGCCTGGGTAAAGGAATTATAAAAGTGCGCCGTGATGAAAAAGGCATTCTCCATCTGGTTGCCCATCGTAAAGGCCGGCATCGCAGTCAAGCTCAAAATGCTTCAGATCTGTGGAAGAAGACTAAAGTTTTTCGCGGAGATCGTTCTTATATTGTACAGCAAGGAATTAAATTAGCTACATTCCATGGCTCTCCTTTCGATATCCGTATCATTTTTCAAAAAAATAGCAAAGGAGAATGGCAAGTAGGTAAAAAGTTTGTGCGAGTTGCGGCTAAAGGAAGCAGTGTGGCAAATTTAAGCAGCGGGGGAAGAGTTGAAACCACCAAAAGAGTATTTCGGATTTTATATAAAAACCCAGCAACAATAGAAGAAAAAAATACCCATATAAAAGAGCTTTGCAAGAATATTGCCAATACGCTGGAGCATAGCAGTCAGTCTAATTATGGCGAATTAGGAATTGACATTGGTATGGATCAAAACGGATTTCCCTGGTTGATTGAAGTTAACTCCAAACCACGGAAAACCACGGAAAGTGAACATTCTCAGGTTATTGCCAGGAATACCTTGAAAAGACCGTTGGAGTATGCAGCATATTTAGCAGGTTTTTAATTACCGTTAATTAGTTGCCCCTAATTCCTAACAAATTATTGTGTATAGCGAATTGGACTGTACTAATATTTGTTATATAATATATTCATATTATATAAATGAAAGGAGAAGGTGGAGGCTAATATGGGAAGATCAAAAGGATTTGCAATTGTATTAATAATGATGCTGGCATTAGTAAGTGGCGGAGCTTTTTTAGTTTTTTGCAACTATTACCCGGCAGTTGAATCTGAAAAACAGGTTCAGGCGATTACGACACCGGTTAGCAGCCAAGTTCTTATTGGACCTGCTAATATTGCGGATATGGTTGAAAAGGCCAGTCCTGCTGTAGTAAATATTGAGACTACTATTGAAGGCAATAATTTCAGGAATGATGAGCTTTTAAATGATCCCTTTTTTAGACAGTTTTTTGGCAATAATATTCCAGTTCCCAAACAAAATATTCAGCAAGGGATAGGGACTGGTTTTATCATTAACGAAAGTGGTTATGTAGTAACCAATCAGCATGTAATTGACCAGGCTACACAAATCACAGTTAATTTGAACAGTAACAAGAAATACCCGGCAAAGGTAGTTGGGCAAGACTATGACCTGGATCTGGCGGTTTTAAAAATAGATGCCAAAGAAAAACTGTCGACTCTAAGTATGGGTAATTCCGATCAAATGCGCGTTGGCGATTGGGTAGTGGCGATAGGTAATCCGTACGGCCTTGATCATACGGTTACAGCTGGAGTAGTAAGTGCCAAAGGGCGGCCAATTAAAATTGAGGATCGACCATATAAAAATCTAATTCAAACTGATGCTGCCATTAATCCGGGAAACAGCGGAGGCCCCCTGCTTAATACCCGGGGAGAAGTAATTGGTATAAATACGGCGGTTGATGCGCAAGCTCAGGGGATAGGTTTTGCCATATCCATTAATACCGCAAAAGAGGTCTTGAATGAGCTTATTGATAAAGGTAAGGTAATACGGCCATATATTGGGGTTTGGCTGCAGCCGGTAGATGTTGATTTGGCTAAATACCTGGGAATAGAAGCTCAGGGCATGGTGGTTGCGGATATTGTTCAGGGCAGCCCTGCCGAAAGAGCCGGATTACTTAAATATGATGTTATTGTCAGCATAGACAAGCAAGCAGTTAATGACAATGACCGTTTGCAGGAAATTCTCCAGTCAAAGCATGTCGGGGATAAAGCATTATTGGAGGTAATCAGGAATAAAAAAACGATGTTTCTTTCAATTAGTTTGGCAGAAAAACCTGCTAAATAATTTTAATTAGAAATATTAAAGGGGGGACAAGCCTGCCTCCAATGCAGTTGTCACATGATATTTAATTCCCCATTATATGCTTAAAAGGGTGGGCTCTATATTCCCCCTTTTTTGTTTCAGTAGGAATAATGTTACAGGAGGTCCAATCATGATAAGTAATATTAATCAAATCGGAATTCTAACCGGTGGGGGCGATTGCCCGGGACTAAATGCGGTTATTCGCGCTATTGCCAAAACTGCAATTATGGGCTATGGTCTTGAGGTGATTGGGTTTATTGACGGTTTTAAGGGTTTGGTGGAGAATCGTTATATTCAACTTGATTTGCGTAAAGTTTCTGGAATCAGTCATACCGGAGGGACTGTATTGGGAACCAGTAACCGCGATAACCCCTTTAAATATTTTACGGTCAGTGAAGGCAATGTTCAGCATAGTGACGAATCAGACCGTGCTATCAGCAATATGCATCACCTTGGGCTTGATGGACTTATTGTAATTGGGGGTGATGGCAGTCTTAATATTGCCAATCAGTTTCAGGAAAAAGGGGTTAATGTAGTGGGCGTTCCCAAAACCATTGACAACGATCTTTCAGGAACTGATGTAACCTTTGGTTTTAATACAGCCGTCAACACAGCATCAGAAGCACTTGACCGTCTTCATACTACAGCTGAATCTCATCATCGGGTAATGGTATTGGAAGTTATGGGCCGCTATACCGGTTGGATAGCTCTACATGCTGGGATTTCAGGCGGAGCTGATGTTATATTGATTCCTGAAATACCTTATAAGATTGATGAGATAATTAAAAAAATATCGGAACGCTATCGCCAGGGGAAGAACTTCAGTATAATAGTGGTGGCAGAAGGAGCTTTGCCTGAACATGGTGAAATTGTTATTAGAAATCTGGTATCAACCAGTCATGATCCGATAAGATTGGGCGGGATTGGTAATAAAGTGGCCGAAGATATTGGCGAGCGGCTCAAAAATATTGAGATCAGGGTAACTGTATTGGGACATTTGCAAAGAGGCGGTTCGCCTATCCCCTATGACCGGATTCTATCCACTCGTTATGGTGTGGCAGCTGTTGAAGCATTTATGGATGGAAAATTTGGAACCATGGTCAGTTTGCAGGGCCGAGAAATTACTACTGTGCCAATAAATGACGCAATTAAAGATATTCGCAAGGTTGAACCCGACAGCGCTTTGGTCAAGGCTGCCCGCTCGGTTGGGGTAAATTTTGGAGATTAGTAAATCAAATTAATTGATTGCAGATAGGAGGGAATTGGCTTGCGAATCAAGAAAGTTGCGGTACTGGGAGCTGGTATTATGGGGGCAGGAATTGCTCAGGTACTTGCTCTCGGGGGATATAGTGTCATATTGCGCGATCTTCAGATAGCATTAGTAAAAGACGGCTTACATACCATTGATCAAAACCTTGACAAAATGCTGAGTACAGGACTGATCGATGAACAGCAAAAACAAGAATCTCTTAGTCTGATACACGGTGCCACTGATCTGGCGGAGTTATGTGATGTTGATCTGGTGATTGAGGCAGTAGTTGAGAATATGGCAGTAAAGAAACAGATATTCGCTGAATTGGATCACTTATGTTCTGAACACACCATTTTAGCCACAAATACTTCATCTCTATCAATTACTGAAATTGCCTCTGCTACACATCGACCTGAAAAAGTTCTGGGCATGCATTTCTTTAATCCCGTTGCTTCGATGAAATTAGTAGAAATAGTTAAGGGAATGGATACTGACCAGGAAAGCGTAGATCTGGCAATCGAATTCATTAAAAGAATAGAAAAACATCCGGTACTCGTGCAAAGGGAAAGTCCGGGTTTTATTGTTAACCGAATATTAGTGCCTTGTATTAATGAAGCCATATTCGTTTATGGCGAGGGCCTGGCTGAAAAAGAGGATATTGATACAGCAATGAAACTTGGTGCAGGAATGCCTTATGGACCGCTGGAAATGGCGGATTTTATGGGCTTGGATGTTTTATATGCTCTGCTCCTGGTCTTCTATGATGAGTTTAGAGACACCAAATATAGACCACATACAATATTATCAACAATGATTAGAGCTGGTTATTGGGGTCAGAAAAGTGGACGGGGTTTTTATAAATACAATTTCAAATGATGTATTTAAGTTTGAAGGAGGAAATTATAGATATGGAATTTAATCCTAAGAAGGCAAATGGGATTTTTTTTGGATTACTTATGGGAGTTGTTGTTTTTGGTTTTTGCTTTTGGGGGATTGATTTTTCTCTTGGACCAAATGACCGTACCCTGAAGATAATGCTTTACATACCAGCCTACCTGTTTTTATTTATATATCTCATACTAATTACCGGTCTATTAAATATGAGCTATCGGGTGGAACAAGACGGTTTAATTATAAAATGGGGAATAGTCCGGATTAAGATAGCATGGGATGAGATTCAGAGTATTAACAAAATTGTGGGTAAGAGTAATATGTCTTCCTTGTTCGGCAGCAGCTGGCCTGGTTATATGGTAGGTCTTTATTCAGTTAACGGCGTTGGCGCTGCCCGCATGTTTGCAACTTTTCCCCAGCAGGGTTTTATATACATCAAAACCACTCGGGGATTTTATGGTTTAACTCCCGCTGACAGCAAATTTATAGATGTGTTATCAGAGAAATCCAAAATATTTATTGATACCATTGATATGGAGGAAATGGACCCTGAGATAATGGGCAAGAGTATGCAGGATGATAGTTTTTATCGTATACTCCTGGGATTAAATATCTTCTTCCTGGGTTTGTTTGCTGCTTATCTGGCTATATTCTTCCCTGGCTCAGGTGCGCCGCCTTTTGTTGTATTGCTCCTGGTCTTGGCGGTGGCTCTGTTTTTCTTCAGTATTAGCAATGCAGGGCGTCTCTATCAGTTCAGCGAATCAGGGGGATATATGCTTCTTGTGCTTGGACTGGCAGTTACAGGTATATTCCTCATCTTGTCATTGTCAGAA
>JAQUBU010000267.1 GCA_028686565.1 Syntrophomonadaceae bacterium | reverse complement strand
GTTCGATCAATACCAATATTGCAGTCTTTGTTAGCATTACTGTCATATACATTTTTGCTCAGATCTATGATATCGGATCTATCAGGGCATTTGCGCTGCCCATGATGTTTGGTACGATTTCCGGCTGCTACTCTACTATCTGTATTGCCGGACCACTCTGGACCATGTGGCAGGATCATAAGAAAAAAGCACAATGTATTGTAAAACCTGTTAAGGCATAATTAAAGCATTCCAAAGCTAATCGAAAACTGATATGCTCCCCTTAATGTAGACAGGTTAAGTAATATAAACCTTATACATCGAAAGGGGAGTTGTTTTTTTCCAGGGAGCAGGGAAGTCGAACGCCTATTTTTCACATAGCAATAAATCTGCATAGTTTATGTTTTTATTCGTGCTCGTAATAATTGTATAGCTCTAAGAAAGCCTTTAGATTGGCAATTTCATTAGCTATAAGAATATGATCCCTATAACCGGTGCCTTGAAACCTCATCTTAGCTTTCAATCAAAGATGATTTAATCTATTTTTATGGCCTACTGCTTCGTTGCAGGAGATTTTGCCATGGCAAGAGCGCAAATCAACCTTCACAAGCCGAATAAAACAAGTTGATATAAACACTATCTGCTTCCCAAAAACTGGTTCATCTAATGTGTTAGTATAATATATAATCCTGAAATTATCTTAGTTTAATCAAAAACGGTGACTTTTCTGTTTGCCTCTTTAGACTGACACCAGAATGCGAAAAGGTGCCGTGTACTTTTCAAAGTTATATAGAAGATTAGAAGGAGGAGTTTGGGTGTGCGTGAAGTGAATATTGCAGATATTGAAAACAGAGGGATCAAAAATGAATTTTTTAATCTCTTGTGCGAGCGATGGATGTCATTCCCTATACACAAAGTTCTGGATATAAGTCTGGTTTATCTGGGACAGGGAACAGTAGGAATAAGGATGCAGGCTGGGGGAGAATTTACAACCATTCGCGAAAGACTGCACGGAGGAATAGGTGCTACTTTAGCTGATACTGCAATGGGCTGGGCAATTATAACCCTTGGTCGTACCTGCGTAACAGTAGATATGTATATTAACTATATCGCACCAATTTTTGCGCAAGACGTAATTATAGCCGAAGGTAATATCGTACATTCAGGTAAAAGAACAGTGGTTGCTGAAGCTACTTTGCTGAATCAGAAAGGGGAACTTGTAGCCAAAAGCCGCGGAACATTTTCTTTAAAAAAAGGCAATCTACAGGAACTCGAATAATGTGACAAGGGGACGGTTCTGCTGTCATGAGGACGGCAAGTTGAAAAAATGAGGTCAGAGATTGAGGTAAAGTCAAGGGACAGCTTGCCAATATGGTGGTGGCTGTCCCTTGGCTTCTTTAAAAGCTCAGTAAATTTATTACTTAAAACCCTTAATATTGGCGAAATTAAATATTTATATTAGTGTGTAAAGATTGTCAGTATCGCGATATTCAGAAAATCTTAAGATTCTAATAACTCAACTTTCGTAGTTGACATATTATGCGACATAACTAGTGTGCTTGTCATTGCTATGAAATAGCGTACCTGTCATTGCGAGCGCAGCGCATGTTAATTCTCACGCGCTGGGCGCACCACAATAAATGAATACTTTTTGCGGTTCTGATTCATAATTTTACCATGGCACGAGTTCGATTGTCATTGTCACTAAGAGGTCGACTCGCAATATGGAATTACCCCTGTGGCAGCACATTTCATAGCAATGACAGATTGGCGCTGCGCATGCAATGACAAGTACACTAGTTTCATAACAATGACATATATGATAGCTCGCGATATTCGTCAATATGGAATTCTAAACAGTTTATTTTATTGCTTTTTCGGGCTTTTCAGCCTGTTCTTTTGGTCAGAAAGTTGCGTTAATAAGTAAAAAGCTATAAAATGGATTTTTGCTTCGCGGTATAATAATTATGGGGATATTTTCAGAAAAGAAAGAAGATGACGCTTTTGGCTGCAAATATTTTAATAGTTGATGATGAACAAGCTATCGCCGATTTGGTTGAAGTTTATCTGAAAAATGAGAACTATAATATCTTTAAATTTTATAACGGCAAGGATGCCCTTAACTGTATCGAAAATGAAAAACTAGACCTCGCCATTTTGGATGTCATGCTCCCCGATGTAGACGGTTTTTCAATCTGTCAGCAAATCCGGGCAAAGCATAATTTTCCGGTTATCATGCTGACAGCCAAGGAGGAAGAAATCGATAAGATTACGGGGCTGACATTAGGCGCTGACGACTATATCACCAAGCCGTTCCGCCCTTTGGAACTTATTGCCCGTGTAAAGGCACAGCTCCGGAGATTTACCAAGTATAATTCTGCGGAGCCAAACCAGGAAGAACACTTGATTGCCTTTTCCGGCCTGGTACTCAACATGGATACCCATGAATGTATGCTGAATGAAAAAAATCTATCTCTCACTCCTACAGAATTTTCCATTCTTTGGGTCCTTTGTTCCAATCGCGGACGAGTGGTCAGTTCGGAAGAATTGTTCCATGAGGTATGGGGAGACAAGTATTTCACCAATAGCAATAATACGATAATGGTTCATATCAGGCATTTAAGGGAAAAAATGCACGATAGCGCGGAGCATCCTCAATATATCAAAACAGTATGGGGGGTTGGCTATAAAATTGAAAAGTAAGAGAGATAAAAGAAGGAATGATTATACCAAATTAAAAAACAAAGTATTTTTTCGAATGCTTCTGCTTACAGTTGCCGCCGCTATGACTGTTTATCTATTGCGCAATATCCTGCGTGGACAGATCGGAGATCGTATCGTTAGATTTTTAGTCAACGCTTTTCATTTTAGAAGTTCAGACGCACTGACAATCTATCAGTTGGTGATTCGCAATAATATGGACATGATCCTTTTTGGTATAATCCTATTATTTTTAGTTATTTATTCTGTTTATTGGTTCACAAAATATTTTGATGAAGTCAGCGCTGGAATGGATAAACTTACTGAAGAATCGGATGACGAAATTACATTATCACCAGAACTGGATTTTATGGAAAATAAGCTTAATCAGATAAAAAACTACTTGGAAAAACAAAAAAAAGCTGCACTTGATGCTGAGCAGCGCAAGAATGATTTGGTAGTTTACTTGGCTCATGATATAAAGACTCCGCTGACCTCCGTTATAGGCTACTTAAGTCTTCTCGATGAAGCTCAGGACATGCCTCCTGAACAGAAGGCAAAATATGTCGGTATTACCTTGGAAAAAGCTTATCGATTAGAGCAGCTTATCAATGAGTTTTTTGAGATCACCAGATTTAATCTTCAAAGTATTGTTTTGAATAAAGAAAAAATCAATTTACAGTTCATGCTCCAGCAGATGGCAGATGAATTCTATCCAATGCTGACTCCACAGGAAAAACAGGTGTCCGTTAATGTGCCTGTCGGCCTCACTCTGTGGGGAGATGCCGATAAACTGGCTCGTGTATTCAATAACATTCTTAAAAATGCAATAGCCTATAGCTATGAAAACAGCGTCATTGACATTTCCGCTAAACAGCAGGACAAAAA
>JAQUBU010000028.1 GCA_028686565.1 Syntrophomonadaceae bacterium | reverse complement strand
AAAAAAGTAAATGCAGGAACCACCACTTGATCACCGGGCTTGATACCCAGAACATGCAGAGCCAGCAGCAGTGCGTCTGTACCGGAAGCTACACCCAGGGCATTTTTTACCCCCAGGAAATGGGCGATAATTTGTTCAAACTCAAAGACCGGCGGACCATTAATATAGACTCCGCTCTCCAGAATTGCTTCGATAGCAGGGATTAATTCAGCCTTTATGGTTTGGTATTGCAATCCCAGGTCAAGCATTGGAATATTTAGTTTTTCGCATTGTGAATATTGGTCAGCAGATCGTTCCACCATTGCTATTACACCTCATGTATAATTTGATAAGCTGAAACTCGTTTGTATCTTAAACCACAAGCTTCACAGCATATTTGCTTGGAATTATAATCAATCTTTACCCCGCATTTGCAAACCCAGCCCCGAATTCGAGCAGGGTTGCCATAGGCCAAGGCATATTCGGGTATATTGTGAGTCACTACAGCACCTGCACCTATCATTGCATAGCTGCCTATACAGCAGCCGCAGACAATAGTTGCATTGGCTCCAATACTGGCTCCCTTCTTAATCATGGTAATGCGGTATTCATCTTTGCGTTCAATAAAGGCCCGAGGATTAATTACATTAGTAAAAACTACAGAAGGTCCTAAAAATACATCGTCTTCACAAAATACTCCCGTATATATGGAAACATTATTTTGAACTTTAACTCCATCTCCCAGTATTACCCCAGGAGAGATCATCACATTCTGTCCAATGTTACAGTTGTCTCCGATTTGACAGCCTTTCATCAGGTGGCAGAACTGCCAGATCTTTGTTCCGCTGCCGATTTGAACATCTTCATCAATTAATGAAGATATGTGGACAAAGTAATCTGCCATCTTATCTCCTCAGATCTTGTTTAAAACATCCTATGCATGTTTTATCTCCTTGGTTAAAAACATTTGTTTTTTCACAGCAGAGTTATTTTATTACGGCCCCGGGCCACATTGCAGGCAGCATTGCGGGTATCGAAAATCCGCAGGCTATTATCAACCAGCCATTGATAATCTATGTTACTGTGGTCAGTAGCTATAATTACCAGGTCACAGGATGATAGAGTAAGGGCATTCAATGGTGAACAATTCATGTCTATTTCGCAGTTGGCAAGTCTGTTTACATGGGGATCGTGATAAATTAAGTCACTGCCTTCTTTTTTAAGTAAACGTATGATTTCAATGGCTGGTGATTCACGTTCATCTTCGACATCTTTCTTATAGGCTACCCCCAGCACCATAATCCTTGCTTGTGAAGCAGCAATGCCTGAATGGTTCAATATTCTTATGGCTTTGTCTTTGACGTATTCCGGCATTTTGCGATTTATTTCCCCGGCCAGAGCTATGAAATGGGTATGGAAATTATATTCCCGGGCTTTCCATTCAAGGTAGTGCGGATCTATAGGTATGCAGTGCCCTCCTACTCCCGGTCCGGGGTAAAAGGGCATGATGCCGAAGGGTTTGGTAAAAGCTGCGTCCAGTATTTCCCATACGTTCAGGCCCATACGATCACAGAGCAGGGTCATTTCATTGACCAGTGCAATATTAACTGCGCGAAAGGTATTTTCAAAGACTTTGGCTAATTCGGCCGCCCGGGGGCAGGAAAGCGGAACCAGATTTTCTATGGTCTGCTGGTAAAAAGCTATGGCCACTTCAAGAGATGCGGGACCTACTGCTCCCAGCAATTTATTGGTATTCTTAGTGGAATAGCGCAAATTGCCTGGATCTACCCTTTCGGGTGAATGCGCCAGGAAGAAATCACGTTCAATCTCCAATCCGGATTGCTTTAAAATAGGCAGAATGATTTCCTCCGTGGTTCCCGGGTAGGTGGTGGATTCCAGGGTTATAAGCTGGCCCGGGCGAAGCTTAGGCATGATGCTTCTAGTAACTGATTCAACATATTGCAAATCAGGAGTCAGATTTATACTTAAAGGGGTGGGGACACAGATAACTATAACATCCATTTCCGGGACCCTGTCAAAACCGGAAACAGATGTCAATAAACCCCTTCTAACCACATCTTTAAGTTCATCATCACTTACATCCGCAATATAATTTTGACCCCGGTTTATCTTTTCAGCTTTGACGGGATTTTGTTCTATAGCGATTACCTTAAACCCCACTTTAGCTTTTTCTACGGCAAAAGGCAGTCCGACATAACCTAAACCAACTACACCAGCTACAGCTGTTTTTTTCTCTAATTTGTATTTAAGAATTTCTTTACAATTCATAGCTTTAGCCCCCTTACAAAAAACCAGCGTATTGACTGGCCTTTGAATTTGCTTGTCTTTAGATCTTATATTGTTTTGCTGACATGATTTTTGCAGATCATTGCTTTGTAAAAGAAAGTAATGCATATAGGTTTTCATTCTCATAAACCCAACTATAGAAAGGAAATATATCCTTGATCTGTGTTATTAATGCATCTATATTATTGCCAAGATGTTTTAAAGCATAGAGATCATCACTTAGTGCTTGGCTGCTAATATCCAGCACCAAAATTACCCTGGTGCATATTGCTGATATATAACTCGATATCTTCTCAGATAGATGGACCCTGAGCTGAGATAGAATAATGGTATTATGACTACTTCCAGATTGGGAATTATTATCAATATCAGTTCGAAAAGCAATCTTTTTGCCTATGATGTTGCTTATAATTCGGGCAGCCAGAATAACATTAACATCATCATCAATACCGGTAACCATACATCCTCGCTCAGATAGGTAGTGGGACAGGAAGCCAAAACCACAACCAAGATCCAGAACTTTTTCATTCTTTTTAAATTCGATCTTATCCAATAAGCATGTAATCATCTTCAAGTCGTATTTTCCATCAAGGAAGATGCAGGGATGGTTCAAAGCAAAGTGTTTAGTGCTGAAGGAAGCGTTTGCATTTGCTAGCTTGAATAATGTTGATGTCATTAGATTAAACGAACCATTATTAAACATAGCTGGAATTTCAGATTTATTACTCTCAATCCGGCTGTAAACCAGAAAACTACGTTTCCAAACTTTTCTGGTATCCATTTCAATCCAATTCCAAAAGTCGGAATTGCACATAGCTATTAATTCTTCCTGGTAGTATGCAAATTCATAATCAATCAGGTAACATAGTGTACCATTGAAAAGCATATTCCATATATGGACATCACCTTGAAAAATACCAAAACTCTTTTGCTCTAGTAAAACCAGCATCAAGTCGGCAAGAGGCGGCGCCTCCGTGCTTTTTATTATTCTTTCCTGGATAAAATAAGGTTCTCCGGTAGCTAAAAATCCTTTGCCAAGCAGTTGAGGACAACAGACACAACCGCAATTATTCAGATACTCGATTATATTAGCCTCCTCAATAAGGTTATTAGTCTTATTGGGGTTAAACTTGTGCTGGATCTTGATGATATAGTCTGGGTTGACTGCGATAGTTCGTTCTTGATTTGACAGCATTGTGTCAAATTTCATGCCATCGATAATTACCATCTTAGAAGGGACTCCGGCCAAGAATGTTTTCAATGATATTTACCAGCTGGGCGGCACGGCGGAAAGTGGAATGATGCCTATGCACAGCGTCGTAACCCTGACAGGCGATTTCCAGACGCTGCTTCTCATGATGCAAGTAAAATTCAGCTTTTTCCTCAAAATCATCTTCGTTTATAGACACAAAATGTACTCCCGGGATTAGACCAAGGTCATAAAGCTCTGGGGAGGAGGGAGCCAGTAATAGAGTTTTGCAGGCAAGGATCTCAAAATATTTAGCCAGGGTGTAACGATATCGGGAATTACAGGTTAGAAATATTTTGGCCCGGTTGATTTCAAGCGCATAATTCTTTCCCACCAGGGCTTCGTCACCATCATCATAATTGCGGTAGCCGGGATGTTCATGATAGACAAAACCAGCTCGCCCCTTCATTTTCCGCAAAATTTTATAGCGCAGCGGATATACTCCTTCATGTACAGCACCCATAAAAAGGTAATCTATTGCTCTGGGCAAGCCGTAATCCTTGAATATATCAGTATTAGCATGATGAGGAAGCCAGTGCAGTTTATGTCCTAATTCAGGATACCATTCATAAAAACTATCCCGGTAAAGGGAAAAAACATGCAAAATATTTGCACCAATGATGGCTTCTTTACGAGCTTCGATTTGATAGTGCAGGTCATGCAGGGCAACTGCAAAGGGGATGGAAAGGGTAGCCAGACCGGTAATCTTGGGAGAATTGGTTTCTCCAAACTCGTTTATCAAAACAAAATCCGGCGGTGTATCCAACTGGGCAATTATTTCCTGAATGTCTCCAGAATCATACCATACGGTTAGTTCAACCAATTTAGCCAATTCACTAAGCAGATAATGAAAATTAGGTGAAAGGTAATGGCTGAAATCACCGGTGGTTACCAGTACTTTCACATATGTCGCTCCCTTCTGAACAGTTCGCGTTTTTACTATAGTCAATGCGCGTTCATTCTACATATCAAGCAGGTTTTCCAAGCCAATAACATCAGAAATAAAAGAATCGCTAACTACTTCACCGGTTATCAAGGCTTGCATGCCCCAGCCGATATCAAAAGCTATCTTGCCATATTTCTGAGCTATATAGGGAGCCAGAATCAAGGCATTAACTCCGGCACCCAGTAAACAAAGATCGAAATCATATAATGTGAGTTCATTTTTTACCCGGGGAATATCCTCATGTTCAAAAATACTTACAGCGCCAACGATGTCGAGACCTAGTTTTTCCTGGTATTGAAGATTAAGCACCTGCATAGCTTTTTCAGCCAGTGAACTTACCAGCAATACCTTGCGTTTGCTTAAGATTTTTTCGAATTTTTCTCTTTGGGAAAACATAAAAACTCGCCGGATGTTAGCTTCAAAAATATATCTGGGTTCTATCCGGTAGGCGCCAAAAACTCGTTCCGTTAAGTTTTTGGCGTTTGGCTCCAGAGTGTTATAACCGATGATATCAGCTTGCCTGCTGGCTTCTACGGCAGCATCCCTTGCCATAATGTTGGGAAAGCGAATACCCCGGTGCAGGAAACCGCTTTGGGCACCGAGGTTGGCATTATAAGCTTCGCGGTGCCGCATAAATTCCTCTTCCGGGAAAAGGGTGTATTGAGCCATGACAAAAGCTTCCGTTTGTCCTACCGAGACAATGGATAAGGGTTCTTTATTTTCAAGAGCTGACAATATTCTATCCATCAGCTGCATCGAACTCAGATTTAATGGACATTGGGGGGATTCATGGTGAGTTTCCGGAGGAGTATTATTTGCAGATGGGGTTGAATATATACTTTCACTTGCATTGCTTCTGTTTGGAAGCAATGAGTTGCTTTTAGAATCAAATTTGAGTGAGCCTTTACCTATAGACAATTTTGGTGTATGTTCAGAATCCATTATTAAATCTCACCTTATTTTTCATTTCCCTTAAGATATGAAAATGATTATGCTTCGGTTACATTTACTTGCTCAGAAGGCATGCAGACTACAGAGCTGATTGGAGTATTATAAACCAGGATGATTAAGCAAAAGGAACTTGCTGGAAATTCGGCTGATTAAGGAAAAAAAAATAATCCAATGCATATTTATAATAAGAAACTCTGTTCATAGCCTTATTCAATAAACCGCATATCTTCGAATGCTGTTACTCAATTACAGTAAGAGGCTAGACCGTTGAAAGGAATAGGAAGGTGAGACATTGGCTCCTTTTTGTATCAAAGAAGAAGATTTTGTTGGGTTAGCTGAGATAACTAAAAGAATCCGATATTGTTTGCTGAATAAAGTGGGATTTTCCCTGGTAAGGGTAGGTGATGCGGAAAACCAGGTAATGGCTCAAGGCTATGTAATTCCCGAAGAGCAAATTATGAAAATATGGTGGTCTGACAATGAAGACTGGACTGGAATCCGCCTGCCCAATTATGAAGCACGGGACCGCTTGATAGAAAGCGTAAAAAAAGCAGATATGGTAGGGGTTCTGCATCAGACAGATGCTTATGTTTGGAAACCGCTTACAGAAATAAATTTTTCCCGTTGCGATATACGGCCCAAGCAAATTTGCTATGCATTTATAAATATCTATTTTGCAGATTCTATCGAGTTTATATACTTAATGCGAAAATATAAACTGTTGCTTATTGGCAAGCAGGCCTGGCAATTTGCCAACTTGCTTAAAAGCACTTTTGGAATAGATGTAGAAGGTGTTATTACTATTAGTAATTATTATGAAATAACTAAAGTTCTGGAGGAAAGCCAAAATATCGATTTTGATCTGGCCCTTATATCTGCTGGCTCAAATGCTATAATTATGGCATCTTTTTTAGCTCAACAGGGCAAAGTAGCATTGGATTTCGGGAGAGCGATGAACCCTCAATACTGGCAGAAATACAGATTACATTCGCATAATTCGTTCTATGCCGATAATATATGCCAGCCATTGATCCATAACGATTTCTCCGGTAATAAGGCTCTGCATGCCCCAACCTATATCAAATGCAACTTTGCCGGAAGAGGTTGCAATATGGGGTGCTAGAATGAGGGCATTGACACCGGCTGCGAGCAGGCAAAGATCAAATTCGTAATGTTTTATTGCTTTCTTTACTTGGGCAATTTCTTCATGTTCAAAAATACTTATGGCTCCAACTATATTAAAGCCCAACTTATTTTTGCTTCGTTCTTCTAAAGCCCTTTTGGCTAGAGGAGCTTGTGACCCAATCAATAAGATTTTTTTCCCTGCCAGCATAGCTTCAAATTTCTCCTTTTGTGAGAACATTAAAACTCTGCGCAAGTTGGCTTCAAAAACAAGCTCGGGCTGCAGATTATAAGTGTTCAAGACATTTTGAGTTAAATCACTGGCTGATTGAACAAGGGTATTATAACCAACAATATCTGCTTTCCCGACTGCTTCTACAGCATCATCCCGGGCAGCAATATTCGGAAAGCGGATGCCACGGTGAAAAAAACCGTTTTGTATACCCTGATTGGCTACCTGTGCTTCAGGATGGCTCATAAACTCCTGTTCCGAAAAAATGCTATATTGAGCCATAACAAAAGCTTCAGTAGCCCCAATGGAGATTACAGAAAGCGGTTCATGCTTTTCCAGGGCGAGGATTATTCTATCCATTAGCTGCGCACTGCTTAATAATGATAGAGCGGTTGGATTTGTAATGGAATGTGACTTGGACAATTGCTTGAAAATGTCTATTTTTAAAGCTTTACTTGGATTGGTGTTTAGAGAGGGACAGCTCTTGCTATTGAGATTAATCATGGGAGCACTTCCCGTCATACTGTTATTGATATTCATAATACCCGGTTTGCTTATGCCAACACCCATATTGGAATTAACTTGCATGAAATGTTTATCCCCCTTAGTAGAAGTGACGATCATTTAATTTATTTTGCTTTCATTTTATTCAATTAGTTAACAAAGGTGCGCCAGGAATATAAGTGAGTTTCTGCATTTTGCTTAGCTTTTGAACCTGCTATAATTTATGATAATCAATATTATTGGACAAGAGGTAATAATAATGGCGGCAACAATCAACCGTCTGTCCGCGGTTGCGGATATGCTTATTAAGAATAAACCGATTGCAGATATAGGTGCTGATCATGCGCGGCTCTCAATTTACCTGGTCAAAAACCATTTGGCACCACGGGTAATTATCGGAGAATTGGGTGATGGTCCTTATGTCCGGGCAATTAAAGCAGTTCAGGAGAGCAATTTACAAAACTGCATTGAATTGCGTCAGGGTAATGGCTTACAGGTTCTCAAAGCTGGAGAAGTAAATAGTGTGGCGATAGCTGGAATGGGCGGAGATACGATATTGGAGATACTCGCTCATGATTGGGCCAAGGCGGGAAGTTTTGAGCGCTTCGTTTTCCAGCCCATGACAAAAAGCGGGGTATTACGGCGCGAACTGGCCATTCAGGGATGGAAGATAATTGCGGAAACGGTTGTACAGGAGAAGGGACGTTTTTATGTAATTGTCGCCAGTGAGCCAGGGAATATTCCTTACGATTTAGATAATCTGGCAATAGATATAGGTCCTTTTATATTAAAAGCCGATAATAATATTAAGAGGATGTATTTAAAGTATTATCTTGCTAAATATTGCAAAGTATCTGCGAAACTAAGCTGTTCTAAAGGTGAACATAATGAGAAAATGTTCTTGGATTATCAATATAGAATTAAAAGATTGGGGGATATACTAAGTGTCCAGCAGAGTTAAAGACATCATTGGAATAATGGAGGATAATTTTCCGCTCTGGCTTGCAGAAAGCTGGGATAATTGCGGTCTGCAGATAGGTTCTTATGAAGCAATGGTTAATAGAATTGTAGTTGCGCTTGATCTGGACGAAGAAATAATAAAGTTTGCCATTGATCAAAAGGCAGATATGATTATTACCCATCATCCCCTCTTTTTTCAAACAATCAAGTCTATAAATTACTCTAAATCAATGGGAAGAATGATTAAAAATATCGTAAACGCTGGAATTAATGTCTATTCAGCGCATACTAACCTCGATGCAGCTGAACATGGATTGAATCAGTACCTGGCTGAATTACTGGGTCTTACACAAATAATGCCTTTGGATACTGACAAACAAGAAGAATTATATAAGCTGGTAGTTTTTGTTCCAATCAGCCATACCGAAGAGCTTAGAAACATAATAAACAGTGCAGGAGCTGGATATATTGGCGCCTATTCTGATTGCAGTTTTCGCGTGCAGGGGACTGGAACATTTCGACCCCGAGAAGGGAGCAATCCCTTTATTGGGCAAATTGGGGAGTTGGAAGAAGTTGATGAATATCGTTTGGAAACCGTGGTCTTCCATCGGGATCTGCAGCGCATGATAAAACTCATTGAAGAAGTACATCCTTATGAGGAAGTAGCTTATGACATATACAGATTAAATAATAAAGGAAGGATTTTCAGTCTGGGCAGGAAGGGATGCTGGACGGAAAAGATGAGTCTGCAGGAATGTGCTGAACAAATAAAAAGAAGCCTAAAACTGGATAGCGTCAGGATGGTTGGCGATCCAAAACGCTCCATAAAGACCGTAGCAGTAGTGAGCGGTTCCGGTTCCAGTCTGATCGGTAAAGTTTTAAAGCAGAAAATTGATCTCTTTGTAACGGGCGACCTGAAATATCATGAAGCCCGAGATGCAGAAGCTCAAGGTTTGGCAATAATTGATGCCGGGCATCAGGGAAGCGAGGAAATAGTTGTACCTTTACTATGTAATTTGTTGCAAAAAGAATCAAAGATAAAGGGTTTTGATCTTGAATTAATCCCTGCGTTTGTATCACCTTGTATCAAAGTAATTTAAATATTTGATTTATTAATTAATCACTCTAAAGGAATATGGCAATCTTTGCAGAATAAAAATAGAAGTAATTCATAAAAAGGGGAATGGCCATGCAGAAAATAAAAGTAAGTAGCTTAAAACCCGGGACACAGATAGGGAAAGACATTTTTACTTACGATTCACAACTCCTGTTGCCGCGTGGCAGTGTTATTACTGAAGAACATCTGGAAAATTTCGCAGTGCGGGATATAAATGAAGTGTACATTATTGAAACTAATGTCCGGCAGAAAACTGAACGATCTTTTGAAATGGTGTACAGCGGAGCCCTCGATGTGGTTAATTCATTTATGATGGATGCCAAACTGGGAAATAATATTGATGTTAATGAAGTCAATGAAACCACAGATCTGCTTTTGGAACAGGTGTTTGATGTAACTGATCTTTTTCGCCAGATGAGACTCATGAAGAACAAAGGGGATTACCTATTTACCCATTCGGTAAATGTTTCATTGCTATGCATATTGATTGGCCGATGGATGAAATGCGATGAAAATACTATCAAAGAGCTTGGCATGGCAGGGTTGCTGCATGATATTGGCAAAGTGTTTATTGATGATGAAATTCTTAATAAACCCGGCAAATTGACTGCTCAGGAATTTGAAGAGATTAAGAAACATACCCTGTTGGGATATAATCTTATTCTCCAGGACCCTTCAATTAGTCATGATATTGCCAATGCAGCTTTAATGCATCACGAAAGAGCAGATGGGTCCGGATACCCGGCTGGCATTAATGGCACTTCCAATTTTTATGCTTCGGTCGTAGCTGTAGCAGATCTATATGATGCTATTACTAGTTCTCACTCGTATTCTACTAAGCGCTCGCCTTACTCAGCAGCAGAAATTCTCTGGCAAGAATCATTTGGCAAATTAGATGCCACGATATCAAGAGTTTTCTATGATAAAATAACCAACTTTTACGTAGGTAATCAAGTTCTTCTTTCAAATGATCAGCAGGGTACGGTGATATTTGTAGACCCTACTCAGCCTACACGACCAATAGTTATGGTAGGGGATAAATTTTACAATTTGGCCACTGACCGATCAATAAGCATTCTGGATATTATTGATTAGCAAGCTTTTTTATCAAATACCTGTAAATAGGGATTTTATGCATAAAATGTTGCCAGCCAAGGCAGAATGTATATACAGGGACTGCAGATAGAAAAAAATTTAAATAAAAAATAAAAAAAATTGCTCTAACAGCAGGAATTTCGGATTATTTGATGAATGTATGTAAAATATGGATAAAAAAATAAAGGGAGGACTATGTCGTGAACAAATCGGAACTGGTGAAATCACTAGCTGAAAAAGCAGAAATTACTCAAAAAGATGCTGCTAAAGTATTGGATGCAATGGTGGGAGCCATTCAACAGGCACTGGCCAATGGTGACAAAGTGCAAATTATTGGCTTTGGTAGTTTTGAAGTCCGTGATCGCAAGGAAAGAAAAGTAATCAGTCCTGCAACCGGCAAAGAGATTACTGTTCCTGCAACCAAAGTTCCGGCATTTAGGCCCGGCAAATCGCTTAAAGAAGCAGTTGCTGTGAAGAAACAGGTCAAAGCACCAAAGGGTGGCAAGGCAGTTAAACCTGCAAAAGGCGGCAAGAAAAAATAGCAATAGTTGCTGAGAAAAAGGGGTATACAAATGTATACCCCTTTTTTATGTACAAAAGAATTAAAGTAAGTAAATCTATAAGCGGAGTTCTGTATTTGATAGTCATCTATCTGGGATGCCAGTTACCTGGCACCTCTAGCGACCTAACCCGGGAACGAAGCGGGCAGCTTCAAAGTTCCTCTATTTGGTCTTGCTCCAGGTGGGGTTTACCGAGCCATTCAGTCACCTGAACGCTGGTGAGCTCTTACCTCGCCTTTCCATCCTTACCTGACCCATTGGGGCAGGCGGTTTGTTTCTGTGGCACTTTCCTTGGGGTCACCCCCACTGGACGTTATCCAGCACCCTGCCCTGCGGAGCTCCGACTTTCCTCAGGTAAAATTACCTGCGACTATCTGACTTACTTACTTTATATCTAATTTGCTGGTAATTAAATTACCTTAGTAATTATAAGCCATGTCTTCTGCTATGTAAAGTTTGCCACGGATGACACAAAAAAATATGAAGTTAAAGCAGGAAATATTAAATCTTTATAGAATATCATTAAGTAGTCATATAGATTTTGTGTGTTTATTAATTTGTAATTAGTAATAAACTATAAAAAATGTTGCCTTGTTTTACTTGATGCAAAGTATTAGAATACAAGATAAAAGAATCACAAAAGAATTATAGAGGAGGTGAAAAAGCGTTGGCTATTTTTGGTGCGCATTCTATAGGACACGGAATATGGGTAAATCCATTTTTGGTAATTGGAATAATCGTAGTAGCGATTTATGTCTTTTTAAAATTCTGTAGTTGGGCCAAAGGGCAGCAACTATCAGGTGGAGCGAAAAAGGGTATCTTTCTTTTGACTGCCTTGGGCCTGGTGGTATTCAATGTGCTATATTCCATGGGCAATTCCCAGATTAGTGCCGGTGGTGATTGGAGCGGAGCTACCACGGCATTAGCAGGATCATTATTATGGGTTTTCATTTTTGCATATGCTTTAATGACAGAAACTAAAGCGTAGTTAATTAAAGTACCATGTAGGGCGGCTTTTAGCCGCCTTTTTATTTTATATATAACGAGGTGAAAACATGTCCTCCGCTTCTTTAGCGGTCGGGTTCCTATTAACAAAACTGGCGGCGGTTATAACGAGGCGATGCCTTGTTGCAGCATTATGTTGAAACTACTGCGTAGTTTCTTCTGGTGCTTGAATTCCCCGGTTCGTTGCAGCGGTGCGAAGAAGCTGCTCCACAGTTTCTTTCGTTGCTAAAAAAATAAATTGACAGCAGGTGGGCTTATGTCAGAGGAGATAAAGGTTAGCATAATAACACCCGATGGGCAGCAATCAAGCTTTTGGACATTATATGGCAAGAATCTTTGGGAGCTTATCGCCAGCAGCGGAATGGATCTGGGCGGTTCCTGCGGAGGCAAGGGAACCTGCGGAAAATGTAAAGTGAGAATAGATGGACAGGTAAGTGAAATTAGTGAATCAGAACGTGCACAGCTTTTGCCGGAGGAAATTAAAGCGGGAAATCGGATAGCATGTAAATGTAGTGTAAAAGGACCACTTACGGTTTACCTTGATTATGCAAGCGACAATTTTAAGAGTAAAAAGGGTTTAATTGCTAAATCAGCTTTACATACCTTCAAAGCTCAGGTTCAGTATCGTAAAATATTAATACCGGGAATGGAAAGAACCCATCCTATACCGTTGCATGACCGGCTTGCCAATGCATTATCTGAATACCGGCTGGATCTGTGCATAGATAATTTGAACCAAATAGCCATGCTTGACCGGGCGGGAAGGCCATCTCTGGAATTAAATGCCCTGATCTTCAATAATGAGGTTGTACGCTATATAGGCCGAAAAAAGGAATTTGCCTATGGAGTGGCTTTTGATCTGGGGACTACCAGTCTTTTCGCAGCTCTGCTTGATCTGGAGAATGGTGAGACGGTAGCTCTTGCAAATAGAAACAATATGCAGAGAATTTACGGTGCCGATATTATTTCGCGAGTTAAATACTGCACTGAAAATGCTGATGGTTTAGAGGTACTTCAACGGATTCTTATTAATAATCTTAATACTATGTTGGAAGAAATGCTTGACCAGGTAAAAGCATCCAAGCATAATATTTATCGCCTTACCGCAGTAGGCAATCCAGTAATGCTGCATTATCTAATGGGATTAAATACTTCAGGATTTGCAGAATTACCTTATGCCGGAATCTTTACAGATCAATTAACTTATCCTGCGGTTGATCTTGGGCTGAATGTGAACTCACATGCTGAAATTATGGTATTGCCTCAAGTTGGAGGATTTGTAGGTGCGGATACTATTGCTTGCCTCCTGGCATTGCCGGATAGAAGAACCGGTTGTTATTGCCTGATTGACATTGGAACCAATGGCGAAGTTGTAATAGCCAGGCAGGGGAAGATGTGGGCTGCTTCGGCAGCTGCAGGGCCAGCTTTTGAGGGGGGTAATCTGAGCAATGGCATGAGAGCAGGCAGTGGAGTTATTGACAAAGTTTATTTGCAGGAAGACGGCAAACTGGGATTTAATATTTTAGGTAATGGGCTGGCCAAGGGTATTTGCGGTTCAGCGACCATAGATCTTATTGCCTGTCTTTTAAGGGCTTCATATATTGATAAACATGGCACCATCAGTTCCGAGACTGCTATTCCTATTACCGTTAAGCAGGAAGAGGACGGGCCGGCAATTGTTCTTCTGGAAGAAGACGATACTTTCAATGCTGCTCCAATGTTATTCAAGCAGGAGGATATCCGGCAGGTACAACTGGCAAAGGGAGCAATAAGGACCGCCATAGATGTCCTGCTTAAGGAAGCGGGTCTGGTTTATGCCGATTTGGACAGGATATATCTGGCAGGTGCTTTCGGTAATTTTCTCGATCCGGAAAATTCAATTCTAATAGGAATGCTGCCGCCCGTAAAAGTGGAAAAAATCAGAAATATAGGAAATGCAGCAGGATTAGGTGCTGTTTACGCTCTCTTGTCGGCTCAGCAGGAAAAGGAAGCACATCAGTTAAGAGGGCAAATCTCCTATGTAGAACTGGCAGCGCATCCCGATTTTCAGGAGATGTTTTTACATAACTTGGACTTCGACTTCAATGAAATTTATAAAAAGGGAAAATAGTATCTTCACCGAATGTTTAGATAAGATATCCCAATATTGATTAATAAATTATATAAGGGGATTGTGAATGTCTTAGGGGAGGGATAGGAATGGATTATCAGCACATTTTATTTACTAAGGAAAGTAACATAGGCATTGTTACTATTAATCGTCCCGAGGTTAAAAATGCTTTGAGTATGGAGTTGCTGGATGAAATTACTGATATTTTTAACAAAATGGAGCAGGATGAGGAAATCAATGCAGTAGTAATTACAGGTTCAGATGAGGCTTTTGCGGCCGGGTTTGATATGAACAGCGTAATGGCTTTGGGTAAAAACAAGAACCAAGGACTCAAAACCATAGAAGAATCTTTTCTGGGCATATTGAAATTTCCCATGCCGGTTATTGCTGCAGTAAGCGGTCCCGCTCTGGCGGCAGGTTTTGATTTGATGGTAATGGCCGATATTCGCGTTATGTCTGAAACTGCCAAGCTTGGACAGCCGGAGATTCGCTGGGCATTGACTCCTTTAAGTGATCCTCTGTGGAAGATCATAGGGATGGGCAGGGCCAAGGAACTCACCATGACCGGCCGGATTTATGGTGCCGAGGAGGCCAAGGATATGGGGCTGGCTAATTTTGTTTATCCGGTAGAAAGCTATCTTAAGGAAGCCAAGAAGCTGGCCCATAAAATTGCAGCATTTGAGCGTAATGCCTTGAAGGCCAATAAAGAGCAGACCAACCGTGTGCCAGGAATGGAAGTGCATGCAGCGGTGAGAACCCAGCTCTGGACTTTCAGGAGCTTTGTGGGCAGTGAAGAAATGATTGAGCGTATGAGCGCTTTTTTGGATTCCAATAAGCAAAAATAAACAGGGACCGTAAACCATCAGAAAGATAAAAAACAGGTGCAGTACTGCACCTGTTTTTTCTGGCAATGTGCGCCACGCATGGCGCGCAACTAGGAGA
>JAQUBU010000027.1 GCA_028686565.1 Syntrophomonadaceae bacterium | reverse complement strand
AGCTGGATGCTACACCACCTGAGACAATAAAGGTCATTACATCCGAACTATTAGCATCAAGGACCTGAACCTGTTCACGTGGAAATATGAGCAGGTTGCCTGCGAAATTATAGGATTGCGGGACATAAACTGCTACATATTCCGGAAGGTTGAAACTATCAAGACTTTCACAGGTTATAAATCCCAGTACATGAGCATGAGAGTCAGAAGAAAGGCTTACTATAACTGGTTTGCTAAAGGTTTTCTTGTCCCCCAAAAAGGCATTAATAAGATCCTTGATTGACGAATAAAGCAGTTTAACCAATGGCAAGCGATTTAACAGGTTGTCCATCAGCAAAAGCAGCTTGCGGGTTATAAAGTTTGAAACCAACATTCCGGTTAGAGTAATTAAAGCAATAGTAGCTATAAAACCTACCCCTGGTATAGTACCAATTCCCGGCAAAGGTATTTTTATCAGGCTGTCGATTTTAACAAAAACTACATAAAAGATATATAGGGTTAGAACAATTGGAACAATAAATATTAACCCATTTAAAAAATAACGACTTAATTTTTTCATATATATTCCCCCATTTGTTACGATTATTCTAGTTTATACTATAATCTATACTATCCTCTACAACCTGCAGGATATATTCGCCCCCTTACCCCCGATACTGTATCTTATAGCAAATATCCAGCTGACAAAGCATCCATGAGCAAAGCTGGATGATATTCATTAGGTTCTACTTCTCCCGCCTAATCATTAACACCATACTATTAATGCTATTTTAACATAGGAAGGAATTATCTGGTTGTAAATCCATGTCAAGATTTATACTCTGTTACTTATAATTAGCAAAGGCTTTAATACAGACACTGGAATTATCCCAGGTGCTGATCGGTTCCTCCCAGTTACGGCCATTTCTGCTGATGAAACTCTGTCCTTTTGCGGACCGGGCTTTACTGCTGTAACCAGGGAGTGCCATTTCCAAAGGTATCGGATAATTATAACCAGGAGTTGACAAACGTAGTAATATTGAGAACTTCTGACCCTCATTTAAGGAAAATGGCTTTTTAAATATCTTGGTATAGTATCCCGGTTCAGCAATAACTCCGCTAAGATTTTTAACACGTACTCCGCTGCGGGGATTATCACCCTGCGGGTTGGTATAAACCATTAGCTGGTAATCCGCATTTACAGATCCTACATACCAGCTTACCGCCATCAAATCTTGCCGGGCCTCGGCAGTAAACATATTGGCGAACCATGCGCTGGGACTATTATAACCTGTAGAAGCAACCCATCCCAGAGTATCATACTGATACACTGCATCGTAAATGCCGGGGTTTTCAGCATTGTTAAACAATGCATTATTCTTGCCTATCCAGGAATCATAATATGATATATAGAAATATCCTTTATCACCCCAGGAAGTTCCCCAACTATTACGTCCGATAAATGCCCCGTTGCCGGCAGGGGGATTTGCAAATTTCTCCTTATCATAGTTATCATCCCAGCCAACCAGGCAAATAGCATGATTGGGAAATGTTGTTCCACGATAGTAATAACTGTATTGATCATCATTATAACTGGAATCAGCATAATACATGGAGGTAAATACCGCACCAAAGTTAAGCACTGCTTGTTTAATATTGTTATTATCCAATGCTCCATTTCTATCAGGTATATAAATCACTTGCTGAATATGTTTTCGGGGAGCAAAAACTGAACATGAATTGGCGTTGGATGGATCATAGGGGTCTTCCTCTTCTAAAACCGGACCGCTCCAACGTGCCAAATAAGCTGTAGATATAAATTGGTTTCCGCCTTCGTCAGGCCAGCGATCATAACCTTCGGCACAGTTTTCACTCATTAGATTCTTCATATTGTTTTCGGAAAAATCCACTTTTTCCTGAGGAAGAAGAAATGATTCCAATGAGCCGTAGCTGGCAAATGCCCAACATGTTCCGGCAGGGCCTTGATCTCGTATGGGACTGAGCTTGCCTTCCTTGCGCAAATCGAAATAAGGCAAAAATGCCATTGCCTTATAATTCTTAAACAATTGTTTTCCTTTGAGATGCGATAAATTCAAGGGGGGAGGAATAAAACCCATTTTTCGACCGTGCTCTGCTATTTCGGTTTCCCCGCTTAAATAATAAGCCATGTAATTTTGAAAGTCCGGATTAACTGGCGCCAGTTTGGGCTTAATGGAAAAAAAACGCTTCCGCTTGGGCAAATAGACCCCTCCTTCAATCGGACAATCTAATCTATGTCCGTATATCTCTTTGTTTACAATCAGGTGTATTTCATGATTTCGATTAAAATATAGTATAAAAAGCGAAAATATATTCCTATTTTCTGGCTTTATTTGCACCTAAACATTCAGTAAATGAATTATGAAACAATAGCGAATAATATATCTTAAATGATTAAAGATAATAAAAATAATTGGAAAGGAGGCTGGTTTTGAAAACATTATGGAAAGGTGCAGTTAGTTTTGGTTTAGTGAATATTCCTGTAAGTATGTATACCGCTACCCAAAGCAAAGATTTGAAGTTTAATTATTTGCATGGGAAATGTATGTCGCCAATAAAGTATCAGAAATACTGTCCCCGCTGCGACAAAGAAATTAACAGTGACGAAATAGTGCGCGGCTATGAATATGCCAAGGGCAATTATGTGGTTATAAATGAAGAAGATCTGGAGCGGATTCCCCATGAAAATACGAAAACCATAGATATACTTGATTTTGTGAGTTTAAGTCAAGTTGATCCAGTATATTTTGATAAAACATATTATCTGGAACCTTCCCCGGGTGGAGAAAAAGCGTATGCACTAATTGTCGAGGCCATGAAAAAAACCAAGAAAATAGCGATAGCCAAAGTTCTTATCCGTTCCAAGGAATCACTGGCAGCTTTAAGAGTTAAGGACGGTTATCTGCTAATGGAGACTATTTTTTATCCTGATGAAATACGATCTCCTGCTTCGCTGGGTTCTGGAATAGATAGGTCCAAGCTGCATGATAATGAATTAAAAATGGCAGTTAGCCTCATTGAAAATTTATCAACTGATTTTGAACCTGCCAGTTATCAGGATAATTATCGGCAAGCACTATGGCAGATCATTGAAGCCAAGATTTCGGGGCAAGAGATAGTTGCACCTGAACCTATTGCAGCCACAGGCAAGGTTGTAGATTTAATGGAAGCCTTGAAGGCCAGTGTGAAATTAGCCGAAGAGAATAAACAGGAAAATCAAAAAAAAGCCAAACCATCCCGGAAAAAAGCCGGCAGCGGAGTATAAATTGGACATGGAATTTTTGAAAGATTTTCGCGCTCCGATGGAACCATTATCATGTACAAAACTTTTGCCGGACAGCAATTATTTATACCAGGTTAAATGGGATGGAATAAGATTAATAGCTATCATAAATAAAGGAAAGGTTAATTTAATTAATAAACATTTGCGGGAGAGAAACAACCAGTATGCAGAACTACATGATCTTCCGGCAATAATTAAGGCCAAGACTGCAGTGCTGGATGGTGAGATTGTAGTTCTAAAAGATGGCAAGCCAAGTTTTCCGAGTGTCATGAAAAGAGATAGCTGTATTAATGAAAAGCAAGTTGAACAACTGCAAAAATCCCGTCCAATTAACTATATGGTTTTTGATTTGCTCTTTTTAAATGGAGAAAACCTGATGTATATGCCTTTATCACAACGCCAAAAGTATATGGCAAAGATTATTGCTGAAAAAGATTACCTGCATTTAGTGGAGAATTTCTCTGATGGCAAAGCATTGTTTGATGTTGTGGAATCTAGCGGAATGGAAGGCGTTATTGCCAAAAGACATGACAGCCCGTATATACAGGGGAAAAAGCATCAAGCATGGTTTAAAATTAAATGCCTAAGAATGCAGAATTGTTTATTGGGTGGTTATACCTTAAAAGGAAAACGGGTAAATTCATTATTGCTGGGGGCCTATCGTGATGACTCTTTTTTTTATATCGGTAAGGCTGCAAACGGTCTGGATTCAGAATGTCAGGATATTCTTTCACAGCAATTGCCTGTTCTGGAAACTACGAAATGCCCATTTGCCAATCTATCCTCAAGCAGTAGTAATATTCATTTTATTGAACCATATTTAGGTGTTATGGTGGAATATCTGGAATGGACCGAAAATCTCAAATTGCGTTTTCCTGTTATCAAGCAGTTTGCAGTGCTTAAACAAACGGAATGTGTTTTTTAGAAAGGAAGCGGGATGATTAAAATTATTGCTGCAGAAATTGATGGAAGGGTAATTCCCCTCTCCAATTTGGACAAAATATTTTGGCCTTCTCAAGGTTATTGCAAAAATGATCTTATAGAATATTATTCAATGATAGCCCCGTATATCATGAAATATTTAAAAGACCGCCCTTTAGTGTTTGTTCGCTATCCCAACGGTATCGACGCCAAGTTTTTTTACCAGAAAAATGCACCGTCAAATATACCTGAATGGTTCAATACCTATGAATGGGAAAATAGTGAGAATAAGATGACCAGATTTATTCTCGTTGAAGAAAAGGCAGCACTTGTATGGCTGGCCAACCAAGCTTGTATTGAGATTCATCCCTGGTTATCGAGTAAAGATTCAATTAACCAACCTGATTATATAATCTTTGATCTTGACCCTTCCCCTGACAATACCTTTAGCGAAGTAGTTGATACAGCTCTGCTTGTAAGAAAGCTATTAGCAGAAATAAATTTAAAAACCTGGGTAAAGACTTCGGGGGCTAGCGGATTGCATATATATTTGCCGGTGATCAATAAATATAGTTATGAGGAAATAAGAGTATTTGCAGGCAAAGTAGCGAGTATAGTCACCTCGGCTATACCAGAGTTGACAACTATTGAAAGGAAAGTTGACAGCAGAGGTAGAAGGATTTATCTTGATTTTCTGCAAAATGTAAGGGGGCAGACTATCTGTTCTCCCTACAGCGTTAGGGCTGTTAACGGAGCTACAGTATCTGCCCCAATTCAATGGGAAGAAATTAAAGATATATCGCCAAATAGTTTTAATATAAAAAATATTCTGTCCCGTGTAGAAAAAATCGGAGATATTTTCGAATCTGTATTAGAAGAAAAACAAGATATTGCACAGGCGATGAAAGACCTTGGAATCGCTGCGATCAAACATTAGCCCGGGAAACTATCCCCGAATACTTCTTTCCAACAATTATTAGCCTTATAAAATTCCTCTTCGTTTTCAAAATTCATGGCTTTAACTACTTCCTGATAAGATATATTAGCCTGTGCTCCAAAATCTGCTTCACTAGGCAAATGCCGGTTACTGCCTTTGGCATACCAGTGAAGCTGGTCTTTTCTCAGACTCGAAAGATATTCCAAAAAATCCTGAATCATATAACCATATACAGAATAAGATTTGGTATTATCTTCCCATATTTCCATGAAGTTTAGAACCAAAGTATCTAACAGCATACCTGATATGGGAACATTATGCTTGGCCTTCCAAGCCCGCATCATTCTAGCCAGATGTTTAATTTTTCCGCTGTATTGAAAGTTAGCTTCATCTACAACTTCAATTTCCCTGAGGGGGTTGAAGTTTACCCAGGTCCCTTCCTTATGAATATCGGGATAGGTATAGCTTTTTTTAGCATTGAGGAAACTGGGGATGAATTCAAGAGTTTTATTATCTGTGAAGGGAATAAGTAAATGCCCTTCTTCATTAATGTTTGCCTCAGGATAATGCTTGCCTAAAAAATCTCTAACCTGTCTTAATAGAAAACGCTGCCCATTTCCTGGGAGAGTATCATATTGCTTGTACAGGGCAGGTGGTAAAACCGCTAATAAATTAATATTCTTAACTCCTTTGATAGCAGTACCTCTGCCATATGATCCAATATAATGAACGTTTTTGATGTCGGAGGTGATGTACCAGTACTTGAGATTAAAATGCTTGGTAATTTCTTTTACTCGATTTTGAATGTTGCTTTGATTCTCAATATTCAAATTATTGAGAAATAATTTGAACTTATCTGTAATATTGCTTATATTTTGATTCACTTTTTCAACCTCCCTGCAATACATATTATAATTTCCCTTGATATACCGCAAGGATTTACCTATAGTTGGTATTTTTTTATTCGCCTTTAGTAGTTTTTATAATATGAACATACATTTCCTGGTGTCCATGCTTATCTGCCTGGAAGGGGGTGAAGAAAAACCTGAAAATGCAAAGGCGCAGTAAAATCAGCCATCAAATTGCGCTCGTAGCCTGGTCACGTAATTATTGCAAGCTACTTTGATTATTACAAAAGACGCGGTATTACAAAAGAATATCCTGGGGATTAAGTTCAGAACTACCAATTACTATTATCGGAATTGCCTTTTTGATCTTTAATAAGGGTTACAGAAATGGAATTAAACATTGCAAAGACATCATCACCCGATTTTAAATCCATGTCATTAGCAGCTCCGCTGGTAATAGTAGCAATAACCGGGCGATCCCCGATATCTATAGTAACTTCAGTCATGTCTTGACCGTTTTTAACTTTCATAACTTTTCCTGCCAGCTTGTTAGGATCACTTATTCTCATCTTGAATCTCCTCCAAATTGCAAATTAGCTTAACTAAAGCAGTTCATTAGAAGCTTGTGCAAAAATCTATAAGTTTACACAAAATATTTAATAAATATTTGAAGGGTGTCATAAGAGTATCTAGAAATTAGTAACAGATAATTATTCCCACCGATCAGAAATATTCAGTGAGGTTTATAAGTTTACGAGGAGTGAGGCAAAATGTCCAGAGAGATAGAATTAACCGTAAATATGCTGGCAAAGTCAAAAAACACAGTTGTAGTGACTGGGGCAGGTATTAGTACTGAGGCCGGGATTCCTGATTTTAGAGGTGAAAATGGTATATATCGCCGCTTGGGCGAAAATCGTATTATGGGAATTATTAATATTGATTTTTTTCGCAGTAATCCTCTGGAATTCTATAATTTTTACCGTGAACATTTTATGTTTCCTGCAGTCGAACCCAGTAAAGCTCATTATATGCTCGCCAGATTAGAAGCAGAAGGATTTGTAAAATCCATAATTACTCAAAATATTGATAACCTGCACCAAAAAGCAGGCAGCAAAAAAGTAATACCGGTTCATGGTAATAGTGAACGATTTATCTGCACTGCCCGCCATTGTCAAAAAAGCTATGATAGTAATTATGTGAAAAACAGCACCGGAATAATTCCTTATTGTTCAGACTGTGGAGGAATATTGAAACCGGATGTAATTCTATTCGGTGAACAGATATACAATTATATGGATGCCCGCGACAGAATATTAGGTGCCAGATTGCTTATTGTTATTGGTTCTTCCTTGACCGTATATCCCTTGGCTGGTTTTGTTAAAGAGTTCAGTACATTTACTCAGGATATGATTATTATAAATAAAGGCCGGACTCAGCTTGATCATGCTGCAATCATTAAAATAAATACCGGGCATACCGGGGACTTACTGGAACACATTGTCAATTGTTTACAAATGGGGGGCAAATGAAGATAAGTTAAAAGTAAAATGCCATCAGGAAAACGCGAGGTAAATATTGACCACTCCATATTTTCAATGGTATCGTTAATTTAGATACAAATGCTATATTTTGGTCACAAACAAAAAATAATTAGGGGAGATGTGTAATGAGATTATTGACTCGTTCAGATTTTAATGGATTAATTTGTGCAGTACTTTTAAAACAAGCTGGAGTTATTGATAGTTGGAAATTCGTACATCCCAAGGATATGCAGGACGGTATTATCGAAGTAAATGAAAATGATGTTCTGGCCAATGTTCCCTACGTTTCTGGATGCGGTCTATGGTTTGATCATCATTCCAGTGAACTGGAAAGACTCAAAATGCAGGGTCAGTATAAAGGAGAAAGCCGTCCTGCACCCAGTGCAGCTCGCGTTATATACGATTATTATGGAGGTCCCGCAAAGTTTCCCGGCTTTGAGGAAATGATGCTTGGAGTAGATAAAGCCGATTCAGGTCAACTTACTGTAGATGAAGTATTAAATCCCCAAAGGTGGATACTGTTATCATTTATTATGGATCCCAGAACCGGTCTTGGACGTTTCCAGGATTATCACATTAGCAATTATCAATTGATGGAACAGCTTATCGATTATTGCCGCAATATGACAATCGATCAAATATTGGAATTACCTGATGTAAAAGAGAGAATTGTTCGCTATTCTGAACAGGATAAACTTTTTCGGGAAATGCTGAAAAAGCATTCTCACAGTGAAGGAAATGTTATTATCACTGACCTCAGGGGTGTTGATACTATTTACACAGGCAACCGTTTTATAATTTATTCCTTATTCCCCGGTCAAAACATATCAGTTTGGGTAATAGATGGCAAGGATAAACAAAACTGCGTTATTTCCGTTGGACACAGCATAATTAACCGCAGCTCCCAGACTGATGTAGGTTCCCTGCTTTTGGAATATGGCGGGGGCGGACATCGCAAGGTGGGTACCTGTCAGGTACCTTATGCAGAAGCGGAGCAAAACCTGCAGGCGATTATTACTCAGTTAAGAGAGAATGGCTAACCCTTAAGTACTAACCGGGCCGATTTAAAAAAGTAAGTCTAACATTATTTTTAAGCGGTGCGGCGAGGTGCGGATTAAGCACCAGAAGAAACTGTGCAGTAGTTTCAACAAAACTGCTGCAACAAGGCAGCGCCTCTTATAACCCTCCCCCTGTTTTGTTACCAGTATCCAGGCCGTTTAAAGAAGTGGGGGGGACATATTTTTATCTCGTTATACCATAAAGGGCTTATGTGGAGCGAAAAGCGAAGCAAAGCCCTTTGCTACTGAAAGTTTAAAAGCCAGCCCTATCGAGGCACTTTGGTATTTCGATAGAGTTGGCTTTTTAAGATCTTGCTGTTTAATCTTTGTATTCGGTCTGTCAAGCAAAACATTATCTGCAATTTATAGGTTAGCTGTTAATCTTTTAAAAGGTTAAGAAAGTGATACAATATTCGAGCAGTGAGTCCCCAAATTACTTCATTTTCCCAGAGGTAGAAGTACTGAGGGAAATTAGCTTTCCGGAACGGATAGTCTTTGCCGTTAGGTATAAGATCTAATGGATAACCTTCGGAGAAAACAGCCTTAAACTCAAGCTTAGCTTTGGGTGGTTTAACATTTAATAAAAATTGCAATGGAACATAGAAAACATATTCAACTTCATCATGGTTAGGCTTGATATTATTAATGTTATTAAGTTTAGCTACATAAGGATATACAATTACATTAAAAGGGCTAACAAAATAATCCAATGGACCTACCATTTCAATGTCAACAGGGGCCATGCCCAATTCCTCACAGCATTCCCTTATTGCTGCACTCATTGCATCATCATCGCTTGATTCAATTCCACCGCCTGGAAAACATATTTCTCCAGGTTGTATGTTTAATTCAGCTGATCTCTTTTCAAATAATACACAAAGTTCCCCCTGGTGAATAACCAAGGGTAATATAACTGCGGTTTTATAATAGTCTTCATAACCTAGAATTCGGCGTTTCCTTCCAGCAATAGCAGCTATTCTGTCTTCAATCATATAAATGCCGCTTCCTCCTTACATTTGTTATGAGTATTAGAACTTAGGGACCTTAAAGTTACTAATCATCAGTAAGGAAAGAATAAAAATGCTCACAAATAAAACTATGGGGGCAATACTGCCAGCCAAGAGAGATAATAGGGCCAGTATAAGACCTGCTATAGTAATTGGGACCCCTACGAAATAATCATGAATATTCAATACATTAAACCGGGCAAGTCGCAGGGCTCCACATACAATATAAAACATAGCAGCCAGCAATCCAAACAGATGAAAGCTGCTGCCAAGAACCTGAGCGTAAAGCAAGACTGCAGGTGCAACTCCGAAGGACACTAAATCACAAAGAGAATCAAGTTCCTTGCCCAGTTCCGAAGTTGAACCTAATTTACGGGCTATTTTACCATCCATACCATCCATAAAAACCGCACATAATATTAGTATACCTGCCAATTTATAATTTTGATTCTGAACAGCGACAATTGCGCCTGATCCAAATACTAAATTCGTTAGAGTTAACGCATTGGCACAGCTTTTTGTAACCAAATCCAGCAATTATTATCTTTCCTTTCAAAATATATTCCTTAATTACATTGTAATATATGTATTTTTAATAAACTTCAAGTATCTAAAGAAACTGCGGAGCAGTTTCAACAAAGCCTGCAGCGAAACGGAGATTAGAACCGACCGCTTAAAGAAGCAGGGGGACATATTTTCACCTCGTAATAAATTCGATAAGACCAATTATAAACCCTTTTTAAAAATGATTTAATATTATCGGATATTAATTCATAACACAGTAAATTATGTGGAAGTTATAACAAAGACTACTATAGATAGATGACATAATCTATTGTATCATAGACAATGGTTCCGGTAATTCCTATGTAATACTGAAATAATATCTATATCTCATTTACAACTGTCGAATATATTATAAGCATATGCTTATAAATTAGATATAGTATTTTATGTTATGAAGATAGTATGGTTTTTATCAATGTTAATATATGTTTATGATTAATATGAATTGGAGGTGAAGAAATGCTGCCCCGCCCAATGGTTCTGCTGGTAATTGATGATCAAACTGTATGGGATTTCTTTAAACTTCCTCTGGAAACAGAGGGTTTTGATGTAAATGCTATAGAGGGAAAAGAATTATTTAATGAAGTCTCTTATAATCCTCCCGATATTATTTTACTGGATCTTATAATGCCTGAAAATAATGTATATAGAGTATTTGACTATTTAAAGGCAAATGAAAACACCAGACATATACCGGTTATTTTATTAGTATCCAAAGATAATATCGAAGAAGGTATAAATGGTTTGGAAACCGGAGCAGTTGATTATCTTTGCAGACCATTTCATTTGCGGGAAGCAATCGTAAGGATAAAGATACATTTGCAGTTTAAGGAATATGAAGATAAATTAGTTAGAAAAAATCAGGAGTTGGAAAAATATTCTTCATTACTTATGGACTTTAATAGTAAGTTGGAGGAACTGGCACGCAAGGATGAATTAACTCAAATTTGGAATAGACGAGCCTTTAATGAGCAAATTGCTCAATTGCATAATTATTCTCTACGTTATGAAAGACCTTACAGTATAATTATCATAGATTTGGATCATTTCAAAAAGTATAATGACTTTTACGGTCATCAAAAATGCGACATTGTTTTGAAGAAGGTAGCAGAGGCGATTGAAAAAACTTGTCGCCTTACTGACTTTGTGGCTCGTTATGGAGGAGAAGAAATCATGGTATTACTTCCCGAAACCGGTGAAGATGAAGCCATTAAAATAGCTGAGAGAATTATTAATTCAGTTCGAGAGCTGGCAATAGAACATGAACAGAATCAGAATATAGATATTGTAACCGTAAGTGTTGGTTTAGCCACTTACCGGCCTAAGGCAGAAAGTGAAGAAGACTGGGAGGCTCTGCTTAAAAAAGCCGATGATGCTCTCTATCAAGCAAAAGAATCTGGACGAAATTGTGTTTGTAAGCTTTAAGAATAAATCATTAGGAAGGAGTCTATTTTTAAATTGTCTTTGCTTTATGAAAAACAAGAGATTGCTGTGTACAAAAATGGGCAAGTATTAACGCAAAATGATAAATTGGTTAAAGAGATGCCTTTAACTATCTTCATAAACGGTGAAGAAATCTCAACTCTAATCTGCTCTCCGGATGCTTCTGTGGAATTAGGCATCGGTTATTTGATTAATGATGGCTGGTTAAAGTCTCCAGAACAGATTAAAGATATAAAATATGAAGAAGAAAATGGAATGCTTTGGCTGGAAAGTTTTAAACCGCTTTCGTCTAAAAATGCGCATAAAAGGTTTGTTAGTGATACAAATGATAAATCCCAATCAGTTCCCTATTTAAAGAAAGATGCTTTGCAAATTAAGCCGGTGAATTCAGATGCTAAATTTAAAGCTGAACATCTCCTGTATCTTGTTGGTCTCTTGGAAGATAACTCTGATAATTTTCGTCTTACCGGGGGTGTGCATAGTGCCGCTCTGGCTGACGATAAAGGTATTATTGTACAATATGAAGATATCGGCAGGCACAATGCAGTTGATAAGATAATTGGTTATGCTTTTTTAAATCGGATACCACTTCATGACAAATGCTTGGTTTTAAGCGGACGAGTAGCAACTGAAATTTTGGTTAAAATTGCTCGTAATGGTATTCCTCTTCTTTTATCACGCTCCGCAGCTATGTTTTTAGCAGTTCAATTAGCTAAAAAATGGGATGTTTGCGTAGTTGGGTTTGCCCGCGGCCAGAAGTTCAATATATATAGTCACCAGGAAAGAATTCTGATATCTTAAAATTCAAAAATAATGGCTAACTTCTGCTCTATCAGGTTAAGCCATAAGAAGATATTAGTGCCGCTAACAGACTAATATACCAGAATCAAAAGAACCTGTAGACATTGATAATTAATTAAACAGCCAAAAGAGCTTATCCCGGCAACGGGATAAGCTCTTTTTTATTGTTGTGATTCTATTTGGCAATTAGCACTTTCCATAATTAACCATGACAATTAGTCACACAATACTAATTTTACCGGTATTATATACCAAGATAAGGAAAGGAGTTGATTATTTTGCCAACCTTTATTTATTTTACTCCTGAAAAGGATGCTTATATTTCAGAGTATTATGCTAATAGTAATTTTGGAGATGTTCCCTACTTATACACCAATAATTATAAAAGTGCAGTGGATGAATACCAGTCCCTGGTCAAGTTTGATTTATGCAGCCTTAGCTGCAACCAGGTACCTCCGAACAGTGATTTAGATCCCAACCAGCTTTTCCTTCATATTTACCGGAATGAAATACCATCCTGCACCAGACTCTATGCTTACCGGGTTGTAAGTTACTGGGATGAACTTAAGGTAACCTGGAATACTAAACCATTGGTGGATTATAATTCTCCCGTCGGTTATGTAGATATACCCTCAGGATATTTTGGTCAGGTTACCATGGACCTTGATCCCTTCGTAATACAGAGCTGGTATAATGGCTATTATAAAAATAATGGTCTATTGTTAAAATGTGATGAACCCTGTAACAGTCTGATAGGATTCTACAGCCGGGAATTCATCAACCCTGATCTCTGGCCCAAGTTATGGGTCTGTTATGATCTGAACTGCTGTGTTGGACCCCCCATCTAAGAAGTATTAAACTCAACTATGCCGGAGACTGTTCCCCGGCGTAGTTGAGTTGGGTTTAACTTTTTCAATAGTCAAAGCTCTAAATGTACTTTCCTATAATTCAATATTCTCTAAACCACATCATAACCGGCATCTTCAATGGTATCTTTAATGCTTTGAATGTTTACCAGCACCCCATCGAATTCAACGGTTACCTTTTTTGCTGCTAAATCAACTTCAACTTTATTAACCCCGCTGATTGATCCCACGCTGTTTTTTACTGAATTTACACAATGATTACATGACATTCCTTCCACATTCAAGGTTTTGCATTCACTGGACATAAATATTACCCCTTTCTATTTTTGAATAATAAGTTCAGAGTTCAGTTAAAATATTTATTCTTGTATTGCACATTATCTCCTGGCGTCATATCAGTTTCTCCTGTTTGGTTCATATCGCTTTAAGCTTAATGAATTGGTAACAACCGACACTGAACTGAAAGCCATGGCTCCGCCGGCAATTATTGGATTTAGCAATCCCAGAGCGGCAAATGGTATACCGATGATATTATAGATAAAAGCCCAGAAGAGGTTTTGCTTAATCTTTCTGATAGTCTGACGCGACAGCCTAATGGCAGCCGGTATGGTTCTTAAATCACCTCTCATCAAGGTTATATCGGCTGCTGCCATAGCAACATCAGTCCCAGTACCCATAGCCATACCTATGTCAGCAGTTGCCAGAGCGGGGGCATCATTAATACCGTCTCCTACCATGGCCACTATTCTGCCACTCGCTTTCAGTTTTTCGACCTCCTTGGCTTTATGTTCCGGCAAAACTTCAGCAAGAACATGGCTTATACCCACCTGCTTTGCTATAGTATCTGCAGTTCGCCGGTTGTCCCCGGTGATCATAAAAACTTCTATCCCCATCTTTTGTAAATCAGCGATGGCTTCCCGGGAGCTTTCCTTGACAGTATCCGCTACTGCTATGATAGCCTCCAGGTTATCATCAACAGCCATAAGCATGGCTGTTTTCCCCTGTTCTTCCAGGGCAGCTATTTTTGCTTCGATTGGCTGAACTGCAATATTTTTATCTGCAAGAAATTTTCTGGTCCCTATGATTATAGATTTTGAATCAATAACCGCTTTTACACCCATTCCGGGGATTGCTTCGAAACTATCGGGGTCATTTACTTGGCCGTACTGCTCTTTGCTTTTATCATAAATCGCAACACCCAACGGATGTTCGGAATTCTTCTCTGCCCTGGCTGCAAGATGCAGAATTTCTGCATCATCCAGTTGATCCAAAGAAATAATATCGGTTACCTCTGGCTGACCTTTGGTGATGGTACCGGTTTTATCGAGTACCACAGTATTCAGCTTATAGGCCATCTCCAGATGTTCTCCGCCTTTAATCAATATGCCATTTTCAGCACCTTTGCCGGTTCCCACCATTATTGCGGTAGGAGTTGCCAAACCTAAGGCACAGGGACAGGCTATAACCAGAACAGCTACGGCACTGACCAGGGCTTTCGTTAAGCCTCCGCCTACGATATACCATGCCCCAAAAGTGAGAACTGCTATACCGATAACAACAGGTACAAAGACTCCTGCAACCTGATCGGCTATTTTCTGTATTGGTGCTTTTGATCCCTGAGCATCTTCCACCATTTTTATTATCTGTGCTAATACCGTATCTTTCCCGACTTTGGTCGCCTTGAATTTGAAAGTGCCGAATTTATTGATGGTGGCACCTATAGCATTATCACCAACCTTCTTTTCAACCGGCAGGCTCTCGCCGGTAAGCATTGATTCGTCAATAGACGAACTGCCCTCAGTCATAATTCCGTCAACAGGGATCTTCTCCCCAGGCTTTACGATTACAATATCACCA
>JAQUBU010000266.1:1890-3599 GCA_028686565.1 Syntrophomonadaceae bacterium | reverse complement strand
AATATACCGGTTTAGTATCCATTAATTCTCAACTCTTCATAAAATATAGTGATGTGTTTTGTGGTTTTGCTATACCTTAGATTATATTCCATTGCCGGCAAATTTATTTAAATTAACCACGTGATATGAAAGAATTATTGTATAACCGCATATTAGTAAAAAGGTGAGGTGTTAGGGGAAGGGTAAATTTTGCAATCTTTACCCGCAAAATAATACTTATGGACAAGTAAAAGTAACGGAGTTAGAATTGATTTGCATTATTTTACGAAATTATTTGGAAAGAAGATGGGGAACGATGAAGTGGCTTGGCCTTATTAAAAGCAAACCGGTACTTTTTATTTTGGTGTTTCTTATTACTTTTGGGCTGGGAACATTGATAGGCACCCAGTTTAACAAACAATCCCTGCAGACAAGTGTTGGAGGCGGCAAACAGGTTAATATTCTTTTAATGGGAATTGATGCCCGTTCCAGTGAAAAGAATTCTCGCAGTGACACCATGATTGTGGCCAGTATTGATGGTAAGAACAAAAAGGCTGCACTGCTATGGATACCCCGGGATACCCGAGTTGAAGTGAAATCCGGGCATTATGATAAAATAAACAGCGTTAATTATATATATGGTCCTGAAAAGGCATGTGAAGTAGTCGGCAAAATGCTCGACACCCGTGTTAACTATTATGTTGTCACTAACTTCAGAGGTTTTGCCAAGATCATAGATATTATAGGTGGTCTGGACTTTTATGTGGAAAGCAAAATGTACCACTGGGACCCTAATCCTGAGCTGCAAATAAATCTAGCAAAGGGGCAGCAACATCTTGATGGCGCCGCTGCCCTTGCTTATGTTCGCTTCCGGGGTGTGCCGACTGCAGACATTGGCAGAACCGGAATCCAGCAGAAGTTTGTTAAAGCACTGGCTGAAGAAATGTTGCAAGGTAAAACCATACTTAAGCTGCCGCAGTTGATACCTGAGATTGTTAAAAACATTAACACCAATATACCTTTGGATGATATGGCTTATTTGGTTAAACTGGCAGCGGATTTTGAAACTCAAAATCTAATCACTCAAACACTGCCGGGGTATTCATTTACTGATCCTAAAAACGGAGCCAGTTACTGGCAGGCAGATAAGAAAATAGCAGACGGGATAGTTGAAGCATTATTGGCCGGCGAAACTTTTGAAGTTGCCCAAGCTCGTCCCAGTTGGGTAAATACGCCTGTAGTTCAAGCTCCCAAGGTTACTGAGGATCCAAACAGCCTGAATCCAGAAGATCAGGAAGCTACTGAGTTAATACCTGAAGAACTTCCTGACGGAACCGGGTTATTGCTTCCGGGAGAAACTGAGCTGCAAAACCAGGTTGAAGATGGAAGTGTGAAACCGCTGGAGCAAGTTGATGCTGAGCCTATACCCGGAGAGCAAAATCCTGAAGCTGCTGAACAAGTTCAACCGGAAACGGAAACGAATATTCAGCCCCAAGCTCCGCCCGCTACTGGAGAGGATAGTGCGATAGTTAATCAAAATCCTATACTTTAAAGTTGATGTGAAACTGCTCGCAAGGTTATATTAACAGGGGGACATTAGTGTGCTGTCCCCCTGTTTTATGCTCTGAATAGAATTATGTCTATTAATTAGTCCTAAAGTGTACCACTGGGGGAATTAAATGTGTAGATAATTAACTCAACTTTCGTAGTGACATATTATGCGACATTGC
>JAQUBU010000266.1:0-1790 GCA_028686565.1 Syntrophomonadaceae bacterium | reverse complement strand
CTGTCATTGCGAGCGCAGCGCGGCAATCTTCCCCGGTAATTGATTACGTAAATGAAAAACGGTCTGCGCTTTTCGTTTATCGTGGCGGGTTATTACCCCGTGATAATTGCGAGCGATAGCGAAGCAATCTAAAATGACTTGGCGATGGATGGATTGCTTCGCTGCACTCGCAATGACATATAAGATAGCTCGCGATGTTCGTCAATATGGATTTAAACAGTTTATTTTATTGCTTTTTCGGGCTTTTCAGCCTATTCTTTTGCTCAGAAAGTTGAGTAATTAAAATTTTGCTGCACATTAAAAGGAAGGTATTTGGAAGCTTTTTATAGAAATTAGATAAATGGTATAATTTGCTTGATGCATGCAAAAAATGATACTTGACACGATTACGGTGTTTTAGGAGGATGGGCTATGGCCGATTATACGACCATCGGTTTTTTTTTATTGCTGACTATTAGTTTTCCTGTGATTGCCTTGCTTATGGCAAGAATATTTCGTCCCCGCCCCCTGCAGGATAGGGAGAAACTAAGCACCTATGAATGCGGGGTTGACACTCAAGGTAAAACCTGGATTCGTTTCCGGATCAACTATTTTTTATATGCGCTGGTTTTCCTGGCATTTGATGTTGAAACCGTGTTTCTGTTTCCCTGGGCAGTGCAATTTCAATACCTGGGCCTTTTTGCCTTTGTTGAGATGTTGATTTTCATTGCCATATTATTAGTTGGTCTATGGTATGCATGGAAAGAAGGAGCATTGGAATGGTATTAGAAAACAACGAGGTTCAGCTCCTGGAGAAGAACAATATTATATTCAGTAATTTGGAAAAGCTTTGGAACTGGGGAAGAGCACGTTCTTTTTGGCCGCTGTCCTATGGCTGCAATTGCTGTCCGATCGAGATGATGGCGGCAGGTGCAGGCCGTTTTGATATTGCACGTTATGGGTACGAAGTTTTTAGGGCTTCACCTCGGCAGGCTGATCTTCTTATCATAGCTGGTCCGGTCACACTAAAAATGAAACCGGTTTTGCAAAGATTATATGCCCAGATGCCGGAACCCAAGTGGGTAGTGGCTATGGGCAACTGTGCCACTGCCGGAGGGCCATACCGGGATGGCTATAGTGTGCTGCCCGGATGTGACACCATTTTGCCGGTTGATGTTTACCTTCCCGGTTGTCCACCTCGTCCCGAGGCATTGTTTCATGCATTATTGGAACTTAAAAAGAAGGTGGAAAAAGGAGAAAGCCATGATAAGGGGACACAACCCGGCAGTCAGATGTGACCGCAGTCATATTAATATAACGGCATTGCAAGTAACAAGTTTAATTCTGTACAATGGGCAATAGCCCCATTTGTTGAGCTATGATTTATGTGACTTTATTGAGATGCAAGGAGAATATATAAGTGGACCATTTAGGGATTAATCAAGTTTTAGATGAATTGAGCAAGGTTTTGGGTGGAGCCATCGAAATCACTTCCGATTCCTTTTTTACAGTTATTCGCAGTGATGCTGAACACTTGCTGGAATTAATGCGCTTGCTGAAAGAACAATTCGGGTTTAATTACCTGGCTAACTTGAACGCAGTTGATTATGGCGATCAGTTTGAAATGGTCTACTACTTATATATGATACCCGCTCAAGAGAAATTGATTGTAAAGACCCGGATTCCCCGCGATATTCCAGTACTGCCATCGCTTATTGCCCTTTGGCCGACTGCTGATTGGCAGGAAAGAGAAGCTTTTGACCTGATGGGTATTCTTTTTCAGGGACATCCCAACTTAATTCGGGTATTAT
>JAQUBU010000265.1 GCA_028686565.1 Syntrophomonadaceae bacterium | reverse complement strand
GTCCCCTTTATAAACGGTTCGCCCAAACACCCAGCCTTGTGAAGGCTGTTCATTATCGACAGCTTGTAAAAATTTTTCCAGAATACTCTCTATTTTTTGTGGATTGAGCTTGAATCCTGGTTTTACTACAATTACTCCATATACATTTACTTTGATATATTCAGGGCCAATCACATGAACCTCAGTACATACCAAACGATACTTATCCAAATGACGACGTACCGTCTCCAAAAAGCCGGCACTGGGAAACGGTATTTTACTATGGCTGACTGGAACTACTACTACGCTCACCTGTGCTTCAGGCTGTTTTCCCGGATGACCGGTTTCATCTATGACATATAAAGGAATAGCTTTGGCACGGGCAACCCTCAAACCTGGTGTATTAAGGGCCAGGTTTTCGAAATCTTCACTGGTAACCGCGCGATATGATTTTTTCATACTTTGGTATAGTCTGAATTTACTATCCTCCAGAGTCTCGCGCTCGCTGCCGCCCCAAGCCGGAAAATGGTTGCCAAGCTCAAGAGATTCTAGCTGCCCCCCCGGTATAATTATGCGGTTAATCTCATCTTCCTTAACATTACCCCGTTCTCCTCCCCCAACCTGGCAGGCAATCATACGAATATTCAAACCCTCTCCAATGCCAGGGATAAGCCCATTTTCATTGTTCCCAAATATTATTTCAGCAGTTTCCGGATCAAAAATATAGTGTCTATCTCCAGAAGCAGAGGCATCAAAATTATCTACCAGCTGGTAATCTTCCCACAACATTCTTTTGCTTCCCGGCGATTTCTTGCCAACCTGAATCTTCAGACTATTCGGCACCGTAAAGCTGTGTATTAAGCGAAAACGCTGATTAGGGAGTCCGTTGCTGCTCCCCAGAAATCCCTCATTGGTAATTTTAGGCATAAAAGATATGAGGCGGACATTATTATTCCCCGCAGGCAAAACCGCACCATTTATGCCATTACCAAATTCTATCAGCAACTGTTTGGCTTTAAAATCCTTGTTAATTAAGTAAACCCAGTCATCCTCTCCAAATATTGAAAAATCACTGCATTCTCTACAATAATGCCATAAACCATCTTTATCCTGAACTTGAACCAGATTATTACCATAAATAGCTGAATAACTGCTGGCGGCAAATCGCTGACCGGGCTGGCCGCTGCCGGAGAAGGAGGTTGTTGCCGCCAAGGTTTCCCGTTGTATCACCTGTACCGTATTAATAGAAATCTCCTGGATTCGGGGAGGAATCTCATATCCTTCTGCTATTAGCTCGGCACAAAGCAAATAACGCGGTTGTTCACTGCCAATGCCCAGTTTGGCAGCTTTCATCCTGCCGGGAACAATAAAAGTTATTCTTCCATCTTTATAAAAATGCTGTGTTTCATCCTTAATGATATCCAATGGCAGCCAGGCTTCGGTCTCACCAATGTTACTTGTTCCTTCGGAGGTTTCCGAAGAACAGGTAATTCCATAATATTTCCAAAAAATCCGGGCTGTAGGTAATATTTCTGAGTTATTACTAAAATCTCGCTCTGCCGCTGCAGGATAGTCAGCAGCAAAATGCAGGCTAAGCGAAACCGGCATTCCGGATGCCAGGGGTTGGTCAAAACCTAAAAATAGCGAACTATGCTGCTTTGCCTGGCTTCCAAAAGCAAAGTAACTCAACTTCCTGCTGTTATTAAAAGGAGTATAGTCACTCATACCAATTTCGGTATAGGAAATTATTCTTTCCAGCCGGGCTGAATGAATATATAAAGAATCCTCAGTTTCGAATATACGATCACCTGCACTAAGTTGGCTGCCACAGGGCAGATATACATCAGTAACAGTCTTGCCGAAAGTCACACACGCTCTGGCATGACCGGCTGCCAGCGGTTTTAAGCCCAATAATTGCAGATACTTTAATTCGCTGGCAACTGTTATCCGGTTCAAGTGATATTGCTGCATTTCGATCAACCATGCCAGTAAATCGATAAAAGTGATACCCGGATCGTGATAATTCATGTCAGTCCATTCGGGAATGACACGAGGAATCAAACGCCTTGCATCTTCAACCATTTCTTTAAATAAACGATCATCTAAATCTGGCAAAGGTAACATTTTAAAAATCTCCTTTGGATGATTTCTAGCGATTTTTCACAATTATACGGTGCTTGCCGTTGACCACCATACCATGTGGAAATTCAGCCAATTTGTTAGCATCTATCTCCTGTCTTCGGCTATCATCAATCTTGTATACAGTCATAGAAACCTTTTCTACGTAATTAACAGCACTTACCGATTTCAGCAGGGTATAGAATATCGATATATGGGGAAATTCGCCTATGCTCCAGCTTTTCCCCGACAATTCCCCTGATGAACCGGCCAGGAATTCATCCAAACGCTGGCGGGCCTCTTTATCAACCCGGGCCATAGCATCCAACTCGTCTATAACTACAACCGCATATACTGAAATCTCCAGATATACCGGCTCAATTATCTTGATACTCCCCGGCCTGTTCAGAACAGATGGAGTACGATCCTTAAGGTATTTTTCCACCTCCTGGCGTAAAACCGGGAAATCGCCCCCGCTATTTACCCCCCCGCGAGGTAAAACAACCAGCGTTATGGCACTGCTTGTCTTCATTCCCTGGGCTTTAAGCTTGGGCAAACATTTTACCTGTACTATATCAAGTGAAGCCTGGCGGGCAAGCGACTCAAAATCGCTTGCCGTTACCGCCCGGTTTTGATGTTTAATTAACTGCGGACCGCGTTTTACCATCTGGGTATGGGTTTCACGATCACACCCCCTGGTGGATGGTTCGGGATTAAATACCTCGTCTATATATGCCATGGATTTACTAAGCTGTTTAATTTCAAGTGCTTCCAGGTTTCCGCGGCTGCCGCCGCCTTTTTTGTACCTGGCTTGAATTGTGTTAAGTCCGGCAATTAGCGAAGGAATCTTGCCATTACGGCCATCACCAAAATTAATGATGCCTGCTAAACGCTCAATGCAATAATGCCGGTCTTGCGGACCAGATGAATAAAAGTCCTCCACCGGTATCCATCTAACCCAAAACTCCCTGGTATTTCCCCATTCATCCGCAACTTCCCGAACAAGTATGTATTTGTCGTCCCGTAATTCCTTTTTCTCTTGTTCCGTTAAGCTGCGGGCTTCATCAACCCAAATTTCTTCAGATAATACAGGGCTTCCCGACAGGATATACTCGGGCTTTATTTCTCCGCTGGCAGTATCAAGGTATTCCAAAGGTATGCTCTCCTGCTGCAATATACCTACCGTATTAATATATACCCCTCTTACATAGGGCAGCAGATAATCAGTTTCATCCCGGTTCCACTTGGCATCACGATTTATTACGCGAATCCAATAAAGATGCTGACCAAAAAGCGGGACCTGAGCAAAGTCAGACGGGCCGGCGAAAATAACCGCACCACTTTGTGAAAAAGCCTGTGTCTCATCAAGTACATTAAGCTTTGACCATTCATCTATCAGCCCTTTGTCCTGCAGATACTCCCATTCCACCATAGGATTCTCTTCCATCTGCTCTTTTCTGATCTTCATGGAAAAAAATATACTGATTGGTCCTTTTGATGAGATCGGAAGAGCA
>JAQUBU010000264.1 GCA_028686565.1 Syntrophomonadaceae bacterium | reverse complement strand
CACTCGGCGCTATTTCTGTGTTGTTGATGTTGTATGTCTATATCTTTATATTTGAACATAGGCTTTTTATTGGTCTGTGGTTTTTTGGTTGGGCCATCATTGCTTTTAATTATAGTCTGGATGCTTTTTTTCCTAACTTGCTGAGGCAAAACCACCTGATTCTATTTCTTAGTTTAAGTTCATATTTCTATGCGAATCTTTTAATATTTTGGGGCACTTTAAAATTCTTGAAAAACAGAGCGGGAATATCCCTATTATTAAGCATAGGAATAATTTGGCTATTGTTTTTTATCTTTTTCTTAAACCTGAATTGGTCGGATTTGCAGATGATTAAATACACCTATTTAGCGGTATTTTCTCTATCCTTTTGGATAGGCGTAGCTTTGATCAGGTCGGTTAAAAGGTATGGAAATCTAGCTCTCTTCTTAGGTTTATTAAATATAGCTTGGGTTAGCAATACCGTTATTTTTTCTTATATTCTTAAAATGCCTCAGATGGCTCCCTATATAGTTTCACAAATAATTTTAATCTTAAACGCAATTGGACTTATTCAGCTTTTTTTCAAAGAGCAAAAGGATGAAATTGAGCGCGGATTGGCTCACATAACTTACCTTACCTTCCATGACAAATTAACCGGATTGTTTAATAAATCTTATTTTGATAAGAAAATACAAGAGCTGGCTAATAACAATGACAGTCTGCCCATCTCCCTGATCGTTGGTGATATGAACGGACTGAAATTTGTTAATGATGTTTTTGGTCATCAAGAAGGTGATAATTGGCTTAATAGGATGGCACTCATAATTCAACAATCTTGCCGTCAAAACGATATTATAGCGAGATGGGGCGGTGATGAGTTCGCAATTATTCTTCCAAATACAGATAATGAAACAGCACAAAATGTTGCAGATAAGATAAACGCAGCCTGTAAAAGCAATCAGGAGACAGATGTTTTTTTAAATATATCTTTGGGTGTAGCAACTAAAACCAATAATGAAGCAGATTTGTCCATGGTCTTTAAAGAAGCTGAGGAATTAATGTATGAAATTAAGCTTATCGAAGGCAAGAAAGCCAGGTGGGCCATTGCTGAAATCTTAGGTAAACTGCTACAAAAAAAAGGTTATGAAACTAAAGAACACATTGAAAGATTGCAATCTCTTGCTAAAGATTTCGCACAAATTCTTAATTTTTCCAAAGAAAACCTGGATAACCTTGTGCAGGCTACAAAATTACATGATATTGGTAAAATTGGTATACCTGAAAATGTTGTTCTGAAGAAGTCCCAGCTTAATGAATCGGAATGGTTTATCATGAAAAAACATGTCGAAATTGGCTATAGAATTGCACAAGTTTCCGGAGAATTTGCCCATCTTGCCGATATCATTTTATATCACCATGAATGGTGGAACGGCCGGGGGTATCCTCAGGGACTTAAAGAAGAAGAAATTCCTCTTTTATCACGTATCATATCCATTTTACATGCTTTTGATGTAATGACCTACCAGCAGTCTTATAAACCTGCAAAAAATATGAACGAAGCTCTACATGAACTTAACCTCAAGGCAGGAACTCAATTTGATCCTACTTTAGTTGCGATCTTTATTAAGATGATGACCAATAAAATCCTCAGCTAATGACAGAGCAACCCCTTGTTTTGGCCGCGTTTTTCCTACTAATCTATCTTTTGAATTTTTGCCTGATTACATATATGCCCGATACAATTTTGAATTGAGTTTACCGGTAAGGAAAGAATATTTCCGGTAGCTGGACGTATCTTGACAGAAGATTTCAAATACCTTAATGTTAAGGCATTATAGTAGTAAGGTAAGGTGTTGTATTTTGGCTTTTAAGCATATCTTGCTAGGGTATCTTCTGGATTTTCCAACATATGCCTATGATATGATAAAAAAATGCTTTAATGATTTTACTCCGGCTAATCCCAAGTTGAATGAAGGCAGGCTCTACAGCACTCTTAAAGTACTAGACCGGGAGGGCCTGGTTGTCCGCAGTATTCGCCCGCAAGAGGATGTGCCGGATCAAAAAATTATCAGTATTACCCCCCGGGGAATTGAAGAGTTTTACCGCTGGCTGGAATCACCGGAGGAAGAAGAAGGGCATGTCAAGTTTGATTTTTTCAATCAGTATCCCTTCCTGACCAAGGTAGATTTCTTTAAGTTCTTGCCTGACGATAAAATAATAGCCAAACTGGAAGAGCAATTAAGCATCTCTAGCTTGCGTCAGCAGCGCTTCCATAAAGCCTGGGAAGAAATGATTGAAAAGAGGGTTGACGAATACCGAATCCATATTATCAAATATGGAATTGAGGTCGAAAAGCTTAGATCCACATGGATACAAGGGTTACTGGCGGAAAAGGGGATATGCAAACCAGCAGTGATGGAGGTTGATAAGAATGGATGATATGCATTTATTGAAAGAAAAAATGCTGCATGCGGGTTATATTTGTGACGACAAGGTAGCCACCGTATTGTACCTGTCAGAAGCCATGAAAAAACCTGTTTTGGTTGAAGGCCCTGCTGGGGTAGGGAAAACAGCTATTGCCCAGGCTTTTAGCCGGATGAAGGATTTACCCTTAATCCGGTTGCAATGCTACGAGGGTTTGGATGAGGCCAAGGCTCTATACGAATGGAACTACAAACGGCAATTGCTGCATATCCAGGCGGTCTCAAACCAGAGCTTGAGTACGCCGGCTGCGGGGATTGGAATTAAAAAAGCCCCCCAGCATCGCTGAAAGTATTGATTGGGCCTCATCATTGCTCTGGTTGGGCAAGGAAGATCTTGATGTGGAGACTACCCTGCAGACTCTGAGTACAGTGGTAAAATACCGCGAGGATCAGGAGAAGCTGGAACGGATTATTTATCGTACCCGGGACCTTGATTTCCGGACTTAAACCTCGGGTCTGAAGGAGGCATATGATGGTTGTACTGCAGTATCTACAGGCATTCTTTGCAGAACTGCGCCAACAAGGCATCCCGGTAACCACAAGTCAGGTCCGGGATTGCTGTCAGGCAGTGCTGCTTATTGATTGGTCAAACCGCGAATACTTCTATTCTTCTTTGTTTTCCACCCTGGTTAAAGACTACAGCTACCAGAAGCCCTTCGATGCTGTCTTTTCACGTTTTTTCCAGGATTATCTTTCTGTGGACAACCAAATGAATTTTGCCAGCCTGAAAGAGCGTGAATCTTTTCGTCCTAACGAAGAAACAGCAGTCAGTGATTACGACCTTGGTATGGGCACCCCGATGGGGCGAAGCGGCTCAGCCCAGTCTCCAGGCGGTTTAAAAAATCCTTTGGAACAGGACTTTGGAAGTATAAGCGAACGTGAACTTGCCCGGATTGAGGCCATGGTACCACTGCTGGCACGCCGCCTGGCTGCGCGGTTTATAAAAAAGAGAAAGCGCAATGACTGCTACAAACTGGACTTTCGTCGAACTATTCGCAACAGCCTGTCAACCGGGGGAATTCCCATGAATATCTTTACAGTGCGCAAATACCGGGAGAAGCCGGTGCTGCTCATTCTTTGTGATGTTTCCGGTTCGGTCATGAATTTTAGCTGCATTTCGCTGGCCTTGATCGCTTCGCTGGAAAGGTTTTTTCAACATATTGATTCCTATGCTT
>JAQUBU010000263.1 GCA_028686565.1 Syntrophomonadaceae bacterium | reverse complement strand
TTGATTAAGATCCTCTCCCAAGGTCAGCACATTGCCCCCTTCTTCCATGGACAGGGCCAAGCCAACTGCCGACTGACCGTTATAATACATTTTGGGTTCGACGGGCTCAGCATAGCTTCTCTGCACTGATGCAATATCGCCCAGACGTACCGTGCCGCCGCTGGTTCGTATCGGCAAATCGCGAATGTCTTCAACATTGTCAATCATTCCGGAAACACGCATATAAACATTATCGGACGAGGTCTCGAACATTCCGGCCGGAGTCATGGCGTTTTGGCTCTGCAATGCAGCTATAATTGCATTTGGGCTTATGCCCAGCTTCGAAAGCTTACTGCTTTCCATTTCAATGTAGATCTTTTCAGGCTGAACCCCAATCAACTGGACCTTTTTAACATGATCAACATCCAGTAAAAGGCGCCGTATTTTCTCAGCCTCGGTCCTCATTTCTTCATAAGAAAATCCGTCTCCGGTAATAGCATAAACCGAACAAAATACATCGCTAAACTTGTCATTGAAGTAAGGCCCAACCACTCCCTCAGGCAGGGTATCCTTGATATCGTTAACCATATTGCGGACGTCAAGCCAGGTGGGTTGAATTCTATCGTGTTCAACCGAAAAGTCCAGGTTTACAAATATGTACGATTTTCCAGGTACAGAGTAGCTGTTTATATAATCCAGCCCGGGAGTATCCAAGAGCTTCTTTTCGATTTTATCGCTGATCTGCTCTTCCACCTGCTGAGCACTGGCTCCCGGCCAGGCAACCGTAATTACCATTTTTCGCACTACGAAGTCCGGGTCCTCCATCCTGCCAAGATTATGATAGGAGTAAAGGCCCATAAGGAATACTAAAATTATAAAGAAGTAGACTAATGACTTGTGCTTGAGTGCCCATTCAGTAATATTTATCATTTTCACTGGCCTTAGACCTCCAAATTCTTGGTTTTAGGGGTGATAAGCATTGGCTTGAAAACCGTTATTCAGACATATCCATTAGTCTTACTTTTTGTCCTTCCAGTAATTTATTTGCGCCTGCAGTTACAATAACCTCACCATTGTTAAGACCCGCACTTACCTTAACCTGATCATGCTCAAAACCAGCAACTTGAATTTCCCTTAAATTTGCTATTCCTTTGCTTATTACCCATACTGATGGTGTGCCATTGGTTTGATATATGGCTGACAGGGGAATGGTTGCCAGAGCTGCCTGCTCGCTGCCGGACATATTTAATTCAACAGAAGAGGTCATACCTAACTTTATATCTTCCGGTGCCTTAATCAGACTGATCCGCACCTTGAAGGTACGGGCGACTGGATCGGCCACGGGGGAGACCTCGCGCACCTGTCCCTCTACAATCGTTTCAGGAAGAGCCCAAAAACTTACTTTAATGCTGGTGACTTTACTTAAATCATCAATTCTATTTTCAGGAACACTTATCTCCACTTCCCGCTCCCCATCCTGCACCAGTGTCAATACAGGGGTGCCCGTTGCCACAAACTGCCCGGCTTCAACTTTTATAGCAGATACAACACCGGCATTATCAGCCCTCAAACTACAATACTGCAGCTGATTTTCCAGCTGCTGCAACTGGGCTTGGGCTTGAACGTAAGCAGCCTGGGCAGCGTTACAGGTATCCAGGGCAGCATCGTATGCTGCTTTGCTCAATGCTCCGCCCTCATATAGGGCTTGACTGCGACCCAGATTGTCTTTAGCCAGTTTCATTTTGGATTCCGCTGAATTAAGCGCAGCCTCAGCAACCTGAACACTTAATTGGCTATCCGAGGAATCCATCTGCATTAGGGTATCACCAGGTTTCACTATGCTGCCCACATCAATCTTCCGATTCAGTATTTTACCATTTACACGAAACGCCAGTTGGCTCTCATAGCGTCCGTGCACCACTCCCGAATATCTAAAGCTTTGAACATCATTGCCCATCCTGACCGTCATAGAACGTACCAGCAGAGGTTCTTCCACCACCTTTTTAGAATTATTGGACACACTCGTCATATAGCTTAAACAGGCTATACCCAAAATAACTGAAATAGCAAAATAAATACTTTTGTTTTTATACCATTGCCTCACTTCTACCACTCCTTGAATCCGATAGTTTTTAAGCATCGGAAGAAACTGCTAAGCAGTTTCTTTCGCACCGCTGCAACATTTTTCTTGACCATCAGCTTTCAAAAACAGATGGATGTCTAAAATAACACAAGTGTTGCATATTGCCCATGTTTGTATAATAATAAATCTAGATTTTCCGTACAATAAGCAGATTTACATTATCTGTGCAAAATTAAACAAATGGCATTATATTATTTAATTTTAAAAAATATTTAGGAGATTCTGATGGGGAAAAAAGCTGAATACAGAAGCGCCATTCGTTCAAGGCGATTGATACGGCAAGCTTTTGTTGATTTAATGAAGGAAAAAAACTTGGAAAAAATCACGGTTACCGACGTCGTTAAGCGAGCCGATATTAACCGTGGAACCTTTTACGCACATTACCAGGACATAAATGCGGTCATTAAACAGATAGAAAATGACTTAATTGAAATGCTGCTGGAATCTTTGGGTGAACTTCACTACAATAATTTTTTTCAAAACCCATTACCGTTTCTTTCAAAAATTGCTAAATATCTGGAGGAAGATTTGGAATTTTACCGGATTCTCATCAATTCAAACGGAGCTGAACAGTATCTTGTTAAGCTCAAGGATATTTTTGTAAACTACATGAAAAATGATAGCGACATTCCGGAGCATATAAAAAAATCACCGGAATTTCTTATTAGCGTACATTTTGTTGCTGGGGGCGTTGCTAATCTATATCAGGTATGGTTCAGAGGCGAGATGGATAATTCTCTTACTGAAATATGGTCTGAAGTCAGTAAGATAATTGCCAACGGTTCTGCGAAGTTTTATGAATAGAAGGTGAAATGGTGACAATAATCCCGTTCCCTTGATCGAAGTTAATCATTATCTAATATGTCTGCAAGGATCTTTTCCCTATTCTGTAAAAAATACTTGGTAATTTGATAATGATCTGTCATTTCATAATCTACTTCATCAATTTTATTGTCATCAAAACTTAATATAACAGAATTAGGATAACCCATTAGTATTGGAGAATGAGTAGCAATTATAAACTGTGCATCTCCACTCATGGTCAGGTCATGTAATATCCTTAAAAACGCCAACTGTCTGGAAGGAGACAAAGCTGCTTCAGGTTCGTCCAATAGATAAATGGCTTTACCTCCAAAGCGATTTATAAACAATGAAAGAAATGATTCCCCATGTGATTGTTTGTGAAGGGAACAACCACCGTAATCTCTATATCCGGTATTATCCACATCATCGATATGAGATGCAAAATGATAAAAAGATTCTGCCCGCAAGAAAAAACCATTCGTTATCTTTGGTATCCATGAAAGCCTGATATAATCTGCCAGAGCAGATTCAGCGGCATACACTTCATAGGTATTATTTCTTCCGCCACCGGCAGTGTTAAAATTACACTGTTGGGCGATTGCTTCTAACAAGGTTGATTTCCCGGAACCATTTTCTCCAACCAAAAAAGTCACCCTGCTCTTAAACTTAATTTCATGCAAACTCTTAATAGCAGGGATAGAGAAAGGATAAACATTAAA
>JAQUBU010000262.1 GCA_028686565.1 Syntrophomonadaceae bacterium | reverse complement strand
AAACCAAAATGCTTGCTTTGGACAAAATTTTTCCAGAAGGAATACTTATACCTGATTATTTTTTCGGCAAGAACGTAATTCATCTGCCAACTATGAAATGCCATATATACACCACAACTACCGGAGCTATGAAAAATGCCTTCGGGGGGCTCTTAAATTCCCGCAGGCATTATACCCACAGTGTTATTCACGAAACCCTGGTTGATCTCCTGGCTATACAAAAAGAGATTCATAACGGTGTTTTTGCGGTAATGGATGGTACAGTCTGCGGCAATGGACCGGGCCCCAGAACAATGATTCCAATTGAAAAGGACTATATTCTGGCTAGCAGCGATCAGGTTGCCATAGATGCAGTAGCCGCCAAAATGATGGGGTTTGACCCTATGTCATTGGATTATATCCGCATAGGTCACGAAAATGGCCTGGGAGTGGGACGAATCCCGGAGATAGAAATAATAGGAGAAAGCATTAAGGATATTAACTTCGGCTTCAGAGTAGGCGACAATCTGGCCAGCTTGGTCGGTGACTTATTCTGGTTCAGCCCGTTGAAATTCATGCAGAATTTATTATTCCGAACTCCATTGGTTAACCTATTTATTTTTGGTTCCTTCTTTTATCATGATTATCTCTGGTGGCCTACCAAAGGAAAAAAACGGATGGAATATGTCCGCAAGAACTTCCAATGGGGCCAACTATTCGATAAGTATAAAGAATGAGGAAATGACATGAAGTTATTTATTGTTTTATTATTGGCGATTCTATGTAACGCCTTTGCCAACGTGCTGATAAAATTTGGTATGCAGAACACTGTGGCAGGTACAGCATGGAAACATGTACTTGGCATGTTATCAAATATACCGCTTTTGTCCGGCATATTCCTGTTCGGCCTGGCACTGATTTTTTACAGTTGGGTCTTGGGCAGAATGAGTTTAAGCATTGCCTATCCTATCATGACCAGTGTGGGGTTTCTAATTGTTATCTTATGCTCATGGCTGTTTTTTAAGGAGAATATTACCTGGGTTCAAATAATAGGGTCAATTCTTATCCTTTCAGGAGTATGGATGGTTGCTCAAGGAATTAAATAAAATCATGATTGCACAAGTAAATTTTAAGAATTTAATATCATTATTAGGCATTAATAAAAGGATGGATGATTATATGACAAACGAAGTTTTCGAGGAAACGCAAGAAGACAAAGTGGAATCAAATTCAGACATTCCTGTAGAAGGCAATGAATTATTATTAGCAGACAATGTATTGTGGCATGACCTACTGTTTTATGTTATTGCTGTAATAACAACATTAACTCTTGCAGGCTTCTATCTCCTTAATCAATCTTCAGGAGGAAATGCGGCTTGGGTTGGTTTACCACTGGATGATGGCTGGATTCATTTGTCTTACGCTAGATCACTAGCCGAAAATGGATGGTTCTATTATAACCCGGGTGAAGCAGAGGCAGGAATGTCTAGCCCTGCTTGGGTTATCATTTTAGGTTTTGCATATAAAGTGCTGACCCCTCTGAATGTATCACCGCAATGGTGTGCAAAAGGTCTTTCTTTATTATTTGCAATTGGAGTGCCAATTCTTGTTTACCACTTAGCGAAAGCTCTCAAGCTTGATCGTAAATGGGCTTGGGCTGCAGGATTACTAGCTATACTGGAGCCTAACTTAGCCTATGGGAATGTTGCTGGCATGGAGGTCAGTATGTTTACGTTTCTAACCTTGCTGGCATTATTATTGAGTTGGTATGAACGTTATATATTAGCAGGTCTTGTTTTAGGACTAATGGTAATTACTCGCGGTGAGGGTACACTTAATGCGTTAATTATTGGAATTATTCCGCTCGGGATGCTATATTTCAAGGGACACCAGAACTTGAAATTCATTGACAAAAACGAGCTATTTTTAGGGCTGAAACTATTTTTGCCCTCATTTTTGCTGGGAATAGCTTGGGTTATTTATAATTACTCCATTAATGGGCATCCACTTCCAAATAGCTATTATGTAAAACATAATTTTGCACTGGGTTATTTTAACTTAGAAAATATCATTAATGTTATTCAGGGATACTTAGGGCATTTGCTTTTATTTAAGGGCATAATGCTGCCTTTGACCATTACTCTTCTCATAATCGCAATATATGCTTTATATCATAATAAACAACTGATTATGAGTATCCCCTTAATTTTGATTCCATTTATTCAACTATATGCTTTTTCTATCAATATTAAAGTCTTGGCTGTTGCTACACCCTGGACTTATTTTACTCGTCGCTATATGGATTTTATAATACCAATACTTATACTGCTTATAATAGTAGCTTTAGACTTTCTATGGAAGGCAGCATCACGATCACAGAATCGTTTCATAATCACCTCAACCCCATTATTAATGTATGTGGTGATCATATTTATTACCATCAATTTATTTCAGTTTAATAAAGTCTTTATAGAAGAATATAGCTGGAACACAGATAACATAGAAAAAGTGGAAGTGGAAATGGGCAAGTGGGTAAGAGATAATATTCCGGCAAACGCATCAATAGCAGTAACTGATGCAGGTGCTGTACGATTTTGGAGTCGGCCTGACCATCGCATTATAGACTTTATGGGACTTAATTCTTACCGTTGTATTGGCCGGCCATCTACAGAACTATTAAAGGAATTTAAGCCAGAATACGCTGTGTTCTTTCGAGAAGCAGTTTCAGATTCAAATCTTTATCATGAATTACATAGTGTTAAGACTATAAGAAATACTGTATTAGGTGGAAATGAACTCGTAGCAGTTAAGGTTTTAAATCTTTCCTCAACACTATAAGTAACCTTGCATACATTCACCTGCGCATATTATTAATTCTCTCTCGTACTTTGTCATATTCATCCTTTATTGCGTTCTGAATTTGATCCACCGGATTACCGACCTTCCAACTCTTTTCTTCGGTTAACGCCATTATTATTCCGCCCAGACGGAACCAATACGTCAAATACCTATACATCGGGAGAAAAAATATAACCCACCATATATTTCGCAATTCTTGCCGATAATCTTCCGATGAACTACGGTAAGCAATTGAGAAGGAGAGTATTTCCAGGATCAGATAGCAGACAAACAAACCAAACAGGGCAACGACTATAGTAGGCAGAGGGTAACCTAAAAAATACATAAATGGCAATAAAAATGTCCAGGAAAGCCTTAAAAATGCTATAGAGTGATCTGCTAACATAATTCTGCCAACGAAATCGTTTAATGCTTCCAAAATACTTGGCGGATGTTCATAGTAGGCCCCCATTACTTCCACTTCGCCCCTTTGCCAGCGCACCCTTTGTGAATAAAGTCGAGACATTGATTCGATGGCTTCAACATAAGCAATTGACTTGGAAACAAATCCTATCCTCCCCTTACTATTGCCCAGAGCTTTACGTATATTAAAAGTCAGATCGGTATCTTCGGAAACAGTGCGTTCCTGGTATAAAAACGATTGCAGCAAAACATCACGCCGAAAAATCGAAAAGGCACCGGAGAGAGTAAACAAGGAATTCTTCAAGTTCTGGTATCGTCTGCCAACATCGAAGGCTACCAAATACTCGATTACTTCGCAATAATTAATAATATCGATAAAATTAGAGTTTTCTCCCAGGACTTTATCCACACGCAC
>JAQUBU010000261.1 GCA_028686565.1 Syntrophomonadaceae bacterium | reverse complement strand
ATGATTATTGGGCAGCCAGTCATGTACTGATGGTGGAAACAACAATAATTGATTAGGTTGATAATCTCTAAATCTCTTTTTCTTTTCCATGTTGTATAATTCGCCATAATGCCCGTGAATACCTGCTCTTAGGCAGTTTGTTTGCCATTTTTATTTGGGTTTTATTCATGAATATTCACACAGGCTGCTAGTTATGTCGCATAATATGTCAACTACGAAACTTGTATTAATAATAAGGGGTTAGCATGGAATATTCTTTTCATAATTTGGTTGACTTGAAAAAAATCCAACAGCTATTGGAAATATTCACAAATCTTGCTGGGGTTAGCGTAGCATTAATCGAAACAGATGCTACATTTATGCCCGAAAAAGGATGGCAAAAAATTTGCAGTCAATTTCATCAGAAACATTCTGTTAGTGCTGAACAGTGCCGCTACAGTAATAAGATGCTTAAAAATTATGAGGAAGAAGAGAAATATAATATTGCTACATGTCCCAATGGCTTGATTCATGCAGCTGCACCGGTTGTTATTCAGGGAGAAACGGTAGCAACGGTAATTGCCAGTCAATTCCTGATTGCTCCACCGGATATGTGTTGGTTTAGCAGGAAGGCCCGAGAATACCATTTTGATGAAGAAGAATATTTACAAGCGGTTAAGGAAATACCAGTTATTTCTGAGGAACACGCGATTAGGATAACCGAATTTCTAAAATTATTTGCTACCTTGCTGGCTGAAATGGGACTTGAAAAACTGGACCAACTGCAATTCTATAAACAGCAATTACATGAATCTGAGCAGCATTTGCAATTTATCAGCAAGCAAATGCCAGGTTTAGTATGGGCTACGGACACTGACCTGCGTTACACCTTTAACAGCAGAGGTACAAGCTCTGCTAATTTTTCAGCGGAAAACTGGACGGGCAGGACTATATATGAAAGATTAAACACAAACGATCACAACAATCCAATTATCAGCATGCATTTGGAAGCTCTCACCGGAAAAACGATGAACTTTGAATCTTATTATAACGGACAGTTGTGGGAAGCCCATATTGAACCTTTGCTAAATACTAAGAATGAAATAACCGGTACTCTGGGTTTAGGGCTGGACATTACTGAGCGCAGGAAAATGGAACTTGCTTTACAGGAAAGTGAGAGAACCTATCGTGAGCTTTTTGACAATGCGGCGATACTTCTATTTACTATTGACCTGGAGGGAAATTTTACCAGCGCCAATAAATATGCATTGCTTCATTTTGGTTATGAGCATGAAGATCTTCTCGGCAGGAACATTTTTGATCTCATACTTCCCGGGTATTCAGATTATGTCAGATCAAAGATTAATGAGAAGCTTGATGGTACTGAGATAACTACATATATCACTGAAATTTTGGATGGACATGGCATTAAGAAAACAATTGAAATGCATACTCGTTTAATTAAAGATGGTGAACATCCCATAGGTATTCAAGGAGCAGGTCGTGATATCACGGAACAGAAACGGACTCAACTGGCATTAGAAGCCAGTGAGCAGAAGTTTCGCACTCTAGCTGAAGATAGTACTGCCATTGTATATATTCTTAAAGGTAATCGTTTTGTTTATGTAAATCCAGCCCTGATAAAACTAACTGCATTCACTGAAGAAGAACTGCTAAATATGAATTTTTGGGATGTTGTTCACCCTGATTTTTGTAATCTAGCCCAAAATAGAGGATTAGCCAGACAACAAGGGATTAATGTACCCGCTGCCTATGAGTTGAAACTGCTGACTAAAAGGCAGGAATCGGTTTGGATATATCTGACCGGCAGTCAAATTGTTTATGAGGGTGAAAAGGCCGTAATGGCTTCTGCAATTGACATAACTGAGTTGAAACGGGGTCAAGAAGCCTTACAGGAATCCCAAACCCTGCTCAACCATATTATTAATTTTTTGCCTGATGCTACACTGGTCATTAACTCAGCAGGACAAATACTATCCTGGAATAGAGCCATGGAAAAATTAACTGGGATAGATGCCAGCAACATGCTCGGTAAAAGTAATTACGAATATGCACTTCCCTTTTATGGTGAGCGGCGGCCCATGCTTATTGATATGGTATTGGAGCCTGATGAGGTAATAAAGCTTGGATACTCATATATAAATCGAGGTGATGAAAATATTACTGTAGAAACATTTATTTCTGACTTTCGTCCTGGAGGAGCATATCTTTGGGGTTTTGCCACTCCCCTTAACAACGCAAGCGGTGAAGTGATAGGTGCCATTGAAACAATTAGAGATGTTACAGAACGCAGGCAAATGGAAAATGAAGTTATTAATCAGGCAGAATCCTTAAGAATGATTTTAGAACAATCGCCAACAGGTATAGCCATTGTTGATAAGGACCAGAACTTCGTTTTTATTAATTCGCGTCTTACGGAAATTACCGGTTATACATTGGAACACATTGCCAATATGGAGGAATGGGAGCAAAAAGCCTACCCGAATGAGAAATCCCGTAAAGTTTTACATGACAAATGGCGGGATCAGTTGGCAATAAAAAAGAGAGCTCAAGGACTGGCCAGGGTTCATTGTAAAAACGGGCAGGTAAGAGATGTTGAATTCCATGGTATTAGTCTGCCCGACGGTCGAACCATCATATCTACCTGGGATGTTACCTGGCAAAAGCAGGTGGAGGAAAACCTAAGAGCTGGTGAGGCAAGATTCAAGGCATTGTCAGATGCCAGTTTTGAAGGTATCATTTTAACTGAAAACGGTATATGTATAGATGTTAATCAAAAAGCAGCCGATATGTTCGGTTATGATTACGGGGAAATGATTGGGATGGATGCGGGTGATTTTGCAGTTCCAGAATCACGAACAGAAGTTCTTAATAATATAGCTAATCAATATGAACTTCCCTATGAGGGCAGTGCTTTGCGCAAGGATGGATCATCACTGCCTGTGGAGGTACAGGGACGCGTGTTTGATTATCAAGGCCGCAGAATCAGAGCAGCAGCTATTCGAGACTTAAGCGAACGGCGTCAAGCTGAGGCTGAATTATTAAAGCAAAGACAAAATCTGCAGGCTCTATTTTACAATTCACCGGATGCACTGGCTTTACTTAATAATGAACAAGAGATATTAGAAGTAAATCCGCAGTTTATCACCTTATTTGGCTATAAGGCTGAGGAATGCAGGCATAAACATCTAAAAGACCTGATTGTCCCTTTAGAGTATATGGAGGAATATAAGAAACACAGCCAGCTGGTTTCTATGGGTGAAGCAGTACAGATGGAAACCATACGAAAGAATAAAAGCGGTTGGGTTTTCGATGTTATGGTAAAAACAGTGCCGATAACCAATTATGGTTTATATGTTATGTATTCAGATATCAGTGAACGTAAAGAAGTTGAGCAAATAATAAACGAGCAAGTAAAGGAACTGGAAGCCAAAAATGCTGAAATGGAAAGGTTTACTTATACAGTATCACATGACTTGCGCAGCCCGCTTATCACCATCAAAGGTTTTGCCGGATTGTTAATTGAAGATTTAAACCACGGCAATCATCATCGACTGGAAAAAGACTTACAGCGAATAATCAATGCAGCCGATAAAATGGATGATTTACTGCGTGATTTGCTGGAACTTTCTCGCGTTGGCCGTATGTTGAATAG
>JAQUBU010000026.1 GCA_028686565.1 Syntrophomonadaceae bacterium | reverse complement strand
AGGTTGGCGTTGCGCTCGCAATGACAGGTACGCTATTTCATAGCAATGACATATAAGATAGCTCGCGATAATCGTCAATATGGAATTTTAAACAGTTTGTTTTATTGCTTTTCGGGCTTTTCAGCCTGTTCTTTTGGTCAGAAAGTTGAGTTAATAAGTTTTACACTTGCAAGAAATTTATAGCATTCCAGCGCCTGCCGTAAAGGTTATTTCATCTTGCCGTATAGTCAAGAACACTTTAATTACTAATGGCATAATCTAAGATACATTAGTCTGGCAAAGTATCTTTCTATTACATGATGGAGATACTTGACCAAAAAGGATGTTTTGAATATGGGATTAAATAATACATGCCGCCAAACGGAGCGGATTTCCGGCAAATTACTGCCCTGTTGTTCAATTTGCGGTGAGGTGCCGCAGGACGGCATTTGCGGAGTCATAAAGCTTGGCAGGAAATTTATCTGCGGGGGATGTGAACAAAAAATACTTGTTACTGATACGGGTTCCAAAGCATATGAAGACCTTATCAGGTTGATAAAAAAGATTTGGAAATAGGCAGCAAATGTCTATTTTTTTGTCGGGCAGAAGTTTTAATATAGAATAGAGGTGATTGATAATTTAAAATGTTTTTAAATGAAAGGGTACTGATTTTACATGGGTGCGACACCAATATATGCTGCTATCAAGCAGTACTGTGAGGAGAATAAACTGCGTCTGCATATGCCTGGTCATATTGGGGGCAGAGGTATTAAGTCCCAGCCAATAAGTGCCCTGGCAGCATTTGATTTAACTGAAGTTACCGGGCTGGATGATTTGCACCTGCCTCAAACGGCCATTAAGGAAGCCTCTTTGCTGCTTGCGCAAGCCTTTGGAGCCAGGGAGAGTTTTTTCCTGGTTAACGGCGCTACATCGGGTATTCATGCCCTATTAATGAGTTTACAGACTTCTTCGGGCAAGGTACTCCTGCCGCGCAATGCGCATCGATCTTTTTATGGAGGAATGGTCCTGGCCGGGACAAGCCCCGTATATATACCTTGCCAATTAGATCCTGATTTAGGCATTGCTCTGGCGGTTGGAAGCCAGGACATAGGAGATCTGCTTGCGGCAAATTATGATATTGAAGCTGTATTTGTTACCAGCCCAAGTTTTTATGGAACCTGTTGTGATATCGGGAGTATTTCTAGAGCAGCTCAAGCAGCCAATAGCTTGCTCCTGGTTGATGAAGCCCATGGGGGGCATTTCCCTTTTCACCCTGCTTATCCGCAGTCAGCGCTTCATGATGGCGCGGATGCAGTTGTAAATGGTTTGCATAAAACCTTGCCGGTTCTAAATCAGGGAGCATGTCTGCACTTGGGAAAAGGTTTTGGGCAGGGGGCAAGAGTATTCTCAGCTTACAGTCTTTTAACAACAACCAGCCCCTCATACCCTATTTTAGCTTCGATTGATTTAGCAAGGGATTTGATGATAGAATCTGGCGAAGCCCTTCTGGATAGCGCCTGGCATTTATCCCGGGAATACCGCGGTAAAATACAAGCCATAAAAGGGCTGCATTGCTATAACGAGCAAGAGCTTAGACGGTTGGGGGAGGTAAAAGAGGTTGATCCCCTCAAGCTTTTGATAATACCAAAAGGCCTGAGCATTGATGGCTTTGAACTGGCCCGGCTTCTGCGCGATTCCTATCATATAGAGGTCGAAGCAGCCGATAGCAGATTTATTCTGGCGATGATGTCCATGTTTCATGAGCGTCCGGATTGGGAGAAACTATATCGAAGCCTGGAGGACATTGCCGGTAGATATACAGGACTTCGAAAGGAATCAATTAAGACTGAGCTGCCGCCATTACCGCAGGTAGAGCTTTTACCGCGAGATGCTTTTTTTGCGTCCTGCCGCACGGTGAGGCTGGAAGAAAGCAAAGGATTAATTGCAGCTGAATTAGTGGCCCCGTATCCTCCGGGAATTCCTTGCTTGTTACCAGGGGAATTGATTAGTTCAGAGATTTTTTCTTACTTGGATTATTTGCGAAAAAGTAAAGTCCGTTTGCAGGGACCACATGATCCCAGCTTGAATTATATAAAGGTGATTGAATAAGATATGCAGGGGCGAAAGTTATGTCCTTGTACATAAAAACCAATGTCCCCTTTAATTCGTCATAATAAAGGGGAGCAAGCAATATAGGAAAAATACTTGGTTAACGATTGGAGCAGTTACATATGAAGGGTACCGGTATTTTTATCAGCCTGGAAGGAATCGATGGCTGCGGGAAGAGCAGCTTAAAAGAGAGCCTGCATGCTTATCTAAGTAAATATGAAGTTGTAAGTACCAGAGAACCGGGAGGAACCACAATATCAGAAAAAATAAGAGCTATGCTCCTGGATATTGATAATGAATCCATGTTGCCGAGAACAGAAGCCATACTTTATGCAGCAGCCCGCAGCCAACTGGTGGAAGAGGTAATTAAACCAGCACTGAGCGCAGGCAAAATTGTACTGGCTGATCGATATATCGATTCGACCCTGGCTTACCAGGGATATGGACGCGGATTGGACCTTGATTATTTACTAAATCTGAACCATTTGTGTACAGGCGGAGTTAAACCTCACCTGACTCTTTTGCTCGATATAAGCCCAGAAGAAGGGCTGCGGCGCCGGAAAAAGGTTATTCCCGACCGTCTGGAGAAAGAAGGTATATATTTTCAAGAAAAGGTTAAAGAGGGCTACCTAAACATTGCCCGGGAAGAACCGGGGCGCATAAAGGTTCTTGATGGAGGACAGGATCATGAGATCGTGTTGGCGGCAGCTATTAAATATATAGATGAAATATTGCAGCATAAGTAAAAAATGTTTCACGTGAAACGGTAAATCAAAAATGACCCAAGCATATTCATATATAGCGAACTCAGGCGCGATACATTTTTGAAAGAGGAGTATTTTCATGAAAATAGACCGGGATAAAAAAGGTGTCGGCAGTTTTAAAACTTTGGGGAAGGCCGATGTTAGAGAGGTTAAACGCGGGTCGGAGTCTGCGTTTGATCAGGAATTGACCCAGCACCGGGAAGCAGCCAGCCGTTTCAAGATGGAGGAAATCCTTAAAGACCTGGAGCGTTTAGGAGATAAGCTTAATAATAACTTAAACATCAATGATCTTATGTTATACAAAAAAAGGGTAAAGAACTTTTTGCAGGAAGCTACTGCACAGGCATACATTTTGAAACAGGAACGGGGAAGAAACCGGCGGGGGAGAACTATGTTAACTACAATTGCTACCATTGATTCAGAAGTTGAAATGTTAATAGAAGATTTCATAAAAAAGAAAAAGGAACCCATGGAAGTACTTGAATTGCTGGATAAAATAAGAGGGATGCTGGTTGATTTAATGATATAATGGGACATATTAATTGGAACTTTAATTATGGGGAATCGGGTATTCCTTTATTAATAACTCAACTTTTGTAGTTGACATATTATGCGACATAACTTGTGTGCCTGTCATTGCTATGAAATTAACGTACTTGTCATTGCGCGGAGCGCAGCCCAACCTGTCATTGCGAGCGGTAGAGAAGCAATCTAAAATGACTTGGCGATGGATGGATTGCTTCGCTACACTCGCAATTAGTCATGCAGCAAAGCTGCACCGCAATAAACGAAAAGCGTCAGAGTATTTTCATTTATTGACAATTACCGGGGAAGATTGCCGCGCTGCGCTCGCAATGACAGGTACGCTATTTCATAGCAATGACAAGTACGCGAGTTTTCATAGCAATGATATATAAGATAGCTCGCGATGTTCGTCAATATGGAATTTTAAACATTTTATTTTATTGCTTCCTGTTCTTTTGGTCAGAAAGTTGAGTTAATAATATACGGAACGGAATTTTTACGAAATAAAAATATGTCCCCCGCTTCTTTTAGCGGTCATGTACTAGTAACAAAGCAAGTGGCGGGTTATAACGGGGCGCAGCCTCGATGCAGCAGTTATTGAAACTACTGCGCAGTTTCTTCTGGTGCTTAAATCCCCACCTCGTTGCAGCAGTGCACAAGGAATTGCTCTGCAGTTTCTTGTGCTGCTTAAACAGATAAAATCGATGATTGGCCGGAAGGTTATGAATATATGGATTACTTTTCCAATATCGTTGGGCAAAACAAAGCTATAAGCCTACTCAAAAAAAGCATTAAGCATAATAGTATCAGCCATGCCTATCTTTTCCTGGGACCTGCTGGGATTGGAAAGATGCTTACGGCTGAAGCTTTTGCGCGCTCAGTTATTCAATCCGGGGACCCCGAGGCTCAGTTGTATTTCAAAGAAAACCTTCATCCTGATCTGCAGATAATAAACCGCCTGGAAAATAAAAGCATGATAGGTAAAGAGCAGATTACCAAGGAATTGGAACCCTGGTTGGGATTGAAGCCTTATCGAACTTCCCGGCGGGTCGCTATCATCAGGGACAGCCATTTAATGAGTCAGGAAGCAGCCAATGCGCTTCTCAAAACACTGGAAGAACCGCCGGAGCATGCATTGATAATACTGGTCTCAGATGACAGCAATCTCCTGGAAACTATAATATCGCGTTGTCAGTTATTGCGCTTTTTTAATCATAATGACCATGAGATTGAGAAATATTTGCTGAACCGGCAAGTTGACCCGGACAAAGCCCGGCACGCTTCCCGGCTGGGCCAAGGAAGCATTTCTCTGGCTCTGCGTTTTGTGGAGGAAGAAGCCTTACAGGAAATATGGGCTGTTTCCAGTAGTATGGTTGAGCAAATGATTAGTGGGGAAAAAGTTGAAATTTTCAATACAGCAGAAAAAATGGAACGAAATCCAGACTTAATTAGCAATATGCTGGTGACAATATTAAGAGACATTAATATTTTTAAAAAAACCGGCAGAGAAGAATTATTGACACTTCCTGGCAGTGCACGAATTGCGCAGCTACTTAAGGAAGATCGCTCTTTGCTGCTTATTGAGGCCATAGGCAATATAATGTCTTTAAAAACCTATTATCGAAGTAATGTCAATTCCTTGCTAATAAATATGAATATATCCTATGAATTATGGAAAGCAGTCAAATAACGGAGGAGGTTAATATATTGGTGTGGGTGGTTGGAGTAAGGTTTAAACCGGCCGGAAAGATATACAATTTTGAATGTGACACTTTTGATTTGAAATCTGAAGATGCAGTAATAGTTGAAACAGTTCGCGGCATAGAATGCGGGATTGTTGCCGTAGGGAAACGGGACTTAAGTGAGAATCAGCTGGTTCTTCCCTTAAAGAAGGTAATACGCAAAGCTACCCCGGAAGATACGGCTGCATATGAAAGCAATCAGCAAAAGGGCAGAGAGGCTCTGGAAGTATGTAAAAAGAAGATCAAGGAACACAATCTTCCTATGCGCTTAATTGATGTTGAATATACCTTTGACCTGGGCAAAATCATTTTTTATTTTACTGCTGAAGGGCGAGTTGATTTTCGTGAATTGGTCAAGGATTTGGCCGCGATTTTTAAAACCCGGATTGAGCTAAGGCAAATAGGAGTAAGAGATGAAGCCAAGATGGTAGGGGGAATAGCCACTTGTGGGCGCATATTATGCTGCAATTCCTTTTTGGGTGAATTTGCCCCGGTTTCCATACGAATGGCCAAAGAGCAGAATTTATCGCTTAATCCTACTAAAATATCGGGAATTTGCGGACGCTTGATGTGCTGCCTGAAATATGAATCCGAACTATATGATGGTCGTAGAAATGGGGAGAAGAAACATGGAAAAAACCATTCAGGAATTGAAAATGATAATCCGGGAACTGATTCTTGAAGTTGGTGAACTTAAGGAAAGAGTCGCTTATCTGGAAAAAAACATTTTGAACGATAGAGAAGACTTGGAATTACCTGTTTCATACAGTCTCAAAATAGAAGGTGAGGCTTATGACAATTTAGGCCGATTATATAACGAAGGCTATCATGTTTGTCCGATGGCTTTCGGACAATTGCGGGACGGGGAATGCTTATTTTGTGTAGCCTTTATGGAAAAGGAGTAAAAGTGAAGGAACATAAAGTATGGACCTGCCAGGCAGATGAAACTATTGATGAACTCATTATGGGGGGGCAAAAGCTCATCCAGGCACGTGAGGGATATCGCTTTTCACTGGATGCCGTTCTGTTATCCCATTTTGTCAATCTTGATGGAATTAATAATGCAGTGGATTTGGGTACTGGCAATGGAGTAATTCCTATACTGCTGGCCTTCCGTTCGCTATCTTTAAGAGTAACAGGAATCGAAATTCAGGAGAAGATGGTTGACCGGGCAAGGCGAAATGTTCAATATAATAACCTGGAGCAGCGTATTGAGATTATGCAAGGAGATTTAAGGACAATTGAAAATTATATGACCCGGGGGTTTGCTGAACTTGTTTTGAGTAATCCCCCTTTTTATAAAAAAGGGGAAGGAATGTTGAACCGGAATCAGGAAGAAGCCATAGCCCGCCATGAGATTGAGGTTGAACTACCGGAACTATTGGCCGCTGCTTCCTATATATTGGCTGCCAGCGGACGGCTGGCAATTATTCATCGAGCTGAGCGATTATTAGAGATAACCGAACTAATGGCCAATTCCAAGCTTACTCCCTGCCGGCTGCGTTTAATACACCCTTTTGCAGATCGCACCGCAAACCTTTTGTTGCTGGAAGCCAAAAAAAACGGTAAGGGGAAGCTCACCATACTCCCGCCGCTCATAATCTACCAAAAACCCGGTATCTATAGCGATGAAATCAAAGAAATTTATAGCGACAAGATTGGGTAGCAGTACCATCATTAAAATTTCATCAAGTTATAAAAAACATAGCTTTGATTGTTTATTATCTTATGACAGTGTGTATAAAACGGAAAAGCTTGGCGCTGGATTGAAAAACACAAGATTTCAGAGGAGAGGGATTACTATTAACGGAACATTATATGTTTGTGCCACTCCGATAGGCAATCTTGAGGATGTCAGCATACGGCTTTTAAAGACTCTCCGCAAGGTTGATATTATTGCTTGTGAAGATACTCGTCATACCCTCAAATTACTTAATCACTATAAAATTAAAAACCAATTAATTAGTTATCATGAACATAGCAGCCGAAAAAAGGAAGATTACCTGCTGGAGGAACTTGGTAACGGCAAGAGTATTGCATTAGTAAGTGATGCCGGTATGCCGGGGATTTCTGATCCCGGACAGGAACTGGTGAGACGAGCCGCCGACTTGGCATTAAACGTGGAAATTATACCGGGACCCTCAGCTTTGATATCAGCACTAGTAATATCGGGAATGGACAGCAGCACTTTTCTATTTGCGGGTTTTCTGCCCAGCAAGCGCAAGCAGAGAAAAGAAATAATCCAGGAACTAAAAGACGAAATGCGCACTATTATCCTTTATGAAGCTCCCCATCGTCTATTGGACACTCTGGCTGATATTACGGATGTAATGGGAGCAGAGCGGAAACTTGCAGTAGCGCGGGAACTGACCAAAAAACACGAAGAAGTCAGGCGATGCAATGCCGCTGAGATGTGGGAACATTTTAAATCGAATCCACCCCGGGGGGAAATATGTATATTGATAGCTGCAGATGAAATTGTACCAAAGGAAATATCGCTGGAAAGCGTTTGCGAAGAAGTTGAACAACTAATTGGTTCAGGAATGGATAAAAAAGAGGCCTTCAAGATGAAGGCCCGGGAACACAAGATTGCAAAATCATTAATTTACAATTATTTTATTGGTAAAAAAATTTGATGGCTATGTATTAGATAACCTGTTTGCCTATTTCAGTAAGGCAACTCTTGCATATGTTCTTGCCCTTATAGTTGACAACATCTTCTGCATTTCCGCAAAATATGCAAGCTGGTTCGTATTTCTTGAGGATAATTTTTTCATTATCAACATAGATTTCAAGAGCGTCTTTCTCCTCAATACCCATGGTGCGACGCAATTCTATAGGAATTACTATACGACCTAATTCATCAACTTTTCTTACAACACCAGTTGATTTTAACATGTTTAATACCACTCCTCTCTATATAGTTTACATTTTCAACAAAAGCGTACCAGAGATGGTAGAATAAGTCAAGATAATATTCGATATTTAGACAAATAATTGAATATTCACCTATACAATAGTTTTTTATGTATATTTTGGACGGATTCTAGTCGAACAATTGGATAAAATGCGTTGTAACAAAAATAAATAACAAAATTAACAACTAAATACAAGTCAGATTCAGATTCCCACTTATAGCAGGATACAATGGTAATTTTGTGGTAAACTATAACGAGGTAAAATAAGTCCCCGCTTCTTTGAACGGCCGGGTTCCTATTAACAAAACAGGTGGCAGGTTATAACGAGGCGTTGCCTCGTTGCAGCGGTGCGAAAGAAACTGCCCGCAGTATCTTTCGATGCTGGAATCTGTATGAGTCTATCTGTTAAGAAAGAGGCTTTTCTTAAAATCAATTGCAGGAGGGAAATAAGTTGCAAGAGAAAAAGGTTTTTTATATTACAACCCCTATTTACTATCCCAGTGACAATTTACATATCGGTCATGCCTATACAACTGTAGCAGCAGATTGTATAGCACGTTTTAAACGCATGCAGGGCTATGAAGTATATTACCTGACTGGTACAGACGAACATGGCCAAAAAATAGAGAAGACAGCCCGGGAGAAGGGTATGGATGCCAGCGATTATGTAGATGGCATTGTAAAAGGTATCCGGGAATTATGGGAAACCATGCTGATTTCGAACAATGATTTTATTCGTACTACAGAACCCCGTCATAAAGAAGTGGTTCAAAAGGTTTTTCAAAGGCTTTTTGAACAGGGAGATATTTTTCTGTCTCAGTATGAAGGCTGGTATTGTACGCCTTGTGAAACTTTTTTTACCCAGAGACAGCTCATTGATGGCAAATGCCCGGATTGTGCACGTGAAGTCGAGTTATTAAAGGAGGAGAGCTACTTTTTTAATATGGCCAAATATGCTCCCCGCCTTTTGGAACATATCGCTCAAAATCCAGATTTTATCCAGCCGGAATCCCGGCGCAATGAAATCATTAATTTCATAAAGAGCGGGCTGGATGACCTGTGTGTCTCAAGAACAACCTTTAACTGGGGGATAAAAGTACCCTTTAATGAAAAACACGTGGTATATGTATGGGTTGATGCTCTGTTAAATTACCTCAGTGCCATAGGCTATCTGGCTGATGAGGAGAAGTTTAATCATTATTGGCCGGCGAATGTTCACCTGATGGCAAAAGATATAGTACGTTTTCATGCGATTATCTGGCCAATCCTTTTGATGGCTTTGGATCTGCCGCTGCCGCAAAAAGTCTGTGCACATGGCTGGATTATGCTGGAAGGCGGTAAAATGTCAAAATCCAAGGGAAATGTGGTTGATCCCGGTATTTTGGTAGGAAGATATGGAGTAGATGCGGTCAGGTATTATTTGGTAAAGGAGCTAACCTTCGGTCAGGACGGGTATTATTCCGAAGAAATGCTGGTTAGCCGTATAAACTCTGATTTGGCAAATGATCTCGGTAATTTGCTCAGCAGAACCGTGGCGATGATAACCCGCTATTTTGAAGGTGCTATTCCTGCACCGGGAGTGCTTGAATCAGTAGATAATGATTTAATGAAGACTGCGCAGCTAGTCTACCGGGATGCAAGTGAAAAGCTGGAAAAGCTCGACTTCGCCGGATATATTATAAGCAGTTTGAAGCTGGTATCACGAGCCAATAAGTATATTGATGAGACCGAACCCTGGCTTTTAGCCAAGGATGAAAATAAAAAAGAGCGCCTGGCTACTGTAATGTACAACCTGGCGGAAAGTATCCGTATTGCAATAATATTGCTAAGTCCGGCCATGCCAACTATCTTGGAGCGAGCAAACCGGCAGATCGGAGTTTTTGGAGACATTAGCCGAGTAACCTGGGATGAAGCAGGTCAATGGGGGCTATGTCCGGCGGGAAGCAAAGTAAAAAAAGAAGCAGCCTTGTTCCCGCGCATAGATTTAAAGACATTAGAAACAACAGAGAACGTTCAACAAGATAAGAAAGAAGCAGTCAAACCCGAGCTTAAAGCAAGTGAAGGGCCAGATGAAAAATATATTAGTATAGATGATTTTGCCCGTATGGATCTCAGGATAGCTGAGGTAATTGCCTGTGAAAAGATGGAGAAGGCTGATAAACTGCTAATCCTGCGCTTGAAAGTTGGTGCTGAAGAAAGGACGGTAGTATCAGGTATAGCCAAACATTACAGTCCCCAGGAGTTAATAGGCAAAAAGCTTGTACTGCTGGCTAATCTTAAACCGACCAAATTGCGGGGAGTAATGTCGCAGGGGATGATACTGGCAGCATCGGGCGGAGAAGAATTGGAAGTATTGATGCTGGACAAGGACATTCCTTCGGGCAGCCAGGTAAGGTAGGGAATAGTATGTTAATAGATACCCATGCTCATATACAGGATAAAGAATTTAAAAAAGACTTGCCGGAGGTTTTGGAGCGGGCAGAAAAGGCCGGGCTGGAAAAGATTATATGTGTGGGTTATGATTACGAAACCTCGGTGGAAGCAGTAGCTCTGGCGCGAAAGTATCCGCAGGTGCGGGCGGTGGTTGGAATTCATCCCCACGACGCCAAGACTCTGAATACTGAAATTTTGCAAAAACTGTATGTATTGGCTCGAGATCCGGAGGTAGTGGCTATTGGTGAAACCGGTCTTGATTTCTATCGCAACCGGTCAACACCTGAACAACAAAAAAAAGCCTTTATCGAACAGGTTAAACTTGCGCAGGAGTTATATAAACCGGTAGTGATACATGATCGTGAAGCCCATCAGGAAGTACTTGATATAATCAAAAAAGAGAAAGCAGGTAAGAACGAAGGGATAATGCATTGTTATTCCGGGCATCTTCCGCTGGCCATTGATTTAATTAAGGCAGGATTTTATATTTCCTTTGCAGGGCCTTTAACTTTTAAAAATGCCCAAAAAACCCACGAAGTTGCTGCGAAAATAGTAATTGAACGAATATTAATAGAAACTGATTGTCCTTACTTAACACCAGAGCCGTGGCGGGGCAAACGTAATGAACCTGCCTATGTTGCATCTACAGCCAGGAAATTAGCTGAAATTCGACATAAGAGCGAAGAAGAAATTGCCTATATAACCAATCTAAATGCAAAAAAAGTATATAGAATCAAGGATTAGTTCGTATTAATTCGGATATTGCTTTTTACCTGTAATTCCTTTTTCTGCAAATTATTTATAAGCTTAGGAATAAAATTATTATTAAGCGATAATAATTAATTAAGAGGCATTGAAGTACAGACAAAGAAGTGCAAATCAGCCATTAAATGGCACTAAATTTGACTTTACGGCTGGGCTTTGCATAAAATGTAATTAATGTCTCAGTTCCTAAGGAGCTTGAGAGAGGAAGAAAAGGAGGAAGTATATGGGAGTTGTGTGGTCCAAGCAACGGATTTACCTGTCAGCATGTATTCTAAGCGTCATACTGCTGGTAAGCATGTTTTTTGCACTACAGAAACCAGTTAACATTGAAGCAGACGGTAAAGTCATTAAAAGCAGGGTGTTCTTTTCGGGGACTGTGGGCGGAGTATTGAAAAAGAACCATATTACCCTCAAGGAAAAGGACAAAGTAGTACCATCGCTGGAGACTGCGGTAAGCAAAGAGATGAAGATCGTAGTTACCAGAGCATTTAAAGTTAAAGTAATAGCTGATGGACAATGCCGGGAGGTGCTCAGCACCCCGATAACGATTTCTGAAGCAATTAAATTGGCTGGATTCAAACTGGATGATATGGATATAGTCAAAACCGTACCAAGGGAAAAGACTATACCCAATCAAGAAATTGAAGTTATCCGGGTAACGCAAAACAATGTTGAGAGCAAGGAAGCAATTCCTTTTGAAATTGAAAGGACCAGTGACAATACCCTCGAGCGGGGCTTGACTAAAACCGTAAGCGCTGGTAAAACGGGGGTCGCCATGAATAAAATCAAAATTACTTATCACAATGGTCAAGAGATTAAGCGTGAGGTCATAGGCAGCAAAATCCTGCAAGAGCCGGTAAACAAGGTAGTCGCCTTGGGAACCATCACCACCGTTTCACGTGGGGGTATGCGGTTGGATTTCAGAGAAGCCAGGTATATGCGGGCATCAGCTTATACCTATACTGGTTCCAATACAGCTACCGGCAAGACCCCCGAAGTGGGTATGGTAGCCGTAGATCCTGGAGTTATACCCATGGGCAGCAAGCTTTATATAGAAGGTTACGGTTATGCTCATGCTGCCGATACTGGTGGGGCCATCAAAGGAGATAGGCTGGATTTGTTTATGGAAGAAAGGGCACAATGTATGAGTTGGGGAAACCGGACAGTTAAAGTTTATGTGCTAGAATAGGGAATAAAAAACCTCCAAATGGAGGTTTTTTACATTTGTTATATATATATCATGTACAGAAATTTATAAGAATAGCATTATAACCCGGGTTTTTGCTTAAAGCGGGCAAAGACCCGGGTTTCTTTACCTAATTTTCCCATGACTTAAAAACCTGAAATTACAGAAAATTATATCAGCTAAAGGGAAAAGGAGGTGAAATAGATGAAAAGAAAAAGACTGTTATTGCTATGCTTGTGTCTATCGCTATTTTTGTTAATAAACGGGTGTGCCAATAATGCTGAAAAAAAACCAATAACTCCGACACCGCAAAAGAAAACAACCCAAACAGGTGAAATGACAGCTAGTGAAAGACGGGTAATGGCCAGCCAATTATCAAAAATGGCTGAAGAAGTTGAAGGAGTCAATAAAGCTTCCGTAGTTGTAGCTGATGTAAGAATGAATAATAACAATGAGACAACCCGGACTCCTGGAACAACGACCAATAATAATACGACAGTTCCAACTCCTGGAACTACAACTAATAACAATGGTATATCAACTAATCCGACCCCAGGGACGATGGAGGATGCTCCCCTGCCCAGCCAAAATGCGACAAACAACGTGCAAAACCGAAACATGAATGATGATATATGGATTAACTCTGATCAAGCAAGCGGAATTATAGTAATGGTAGGCTTAACTGTTGACCAGGCTATAACGCAGGATCAGACCAAAATGGGTGCGGTAGAAACCAAGGTAATGAACAAGTTAAAAGCAAGTGACAAAAGAATTACCCAGGTACTGGTTTCCACTGATCCTAATATCATTAAACGAATTAATGATATAGCAACCGGTATAATTGAAGGCAAGCCTATTAAAACCTTCCAAAAGGATATTGATGATCTGAATTTCAGATTTCGGGAATCACGTCCCGTTCTCTAAGGAAACTCTTTAATACCCGGGAGTCTATTGCTCCCGGGTATATTTTAATGTTTAGAAAATATTAACAGGCGAAAAAATGACTCCTGCTTCTTTAAAACGGTCGGTTTCCTGTTAACAAAACAGGTCGCAGGTTATAACGAGGCGCTGCCTCGTTATAGCAGTATGTTGAAACTACTGCGCAGTTTCTTGCGATGTTTAAACAGATATTTTTCCTGCTCTGCATTATAGCAACCCTGTAGCTTTTGTGAATTAACTGTTCAAGCGTATAGTATAATAAGCAGAAATGAAGGCAGAGGGTTTTTTATATGTCTGGACCAGAATCAATAGCTACCGTGCAAAAAATGATGAAACAATATAATCTGTTCCCTAAAAAGAAATGGGGGCAGAATTTTCTGGTGGATGGGAATATATTAAATAAGATAGCTGATTCCTGTGACCTAAACCAGCATGAATATGTAGTTGAAATAGGACCTGGACTAGGTGCCCTCACACATCAACTGGCCAGCAGGAGCCAGGGTGTACTGTCTATCGAAATAGATAATAGCCTGCAGGAAGCACTGCAGCCTGTACTGGACCACCATACTAATGTCCGCTTGTTATTTGCTGATGTACTTAAAGTAAATATCGAGTCAGCAATTAAACAAACATTCAACCTAACCAAGATACCTCAATATCAAGTATGTGCAAACATACCATATAACATAACGACACCGATCATTTTTCAATTACTGGAAAATTGTCCAAATATGACTTCGGCAACTCTAATGATGCAAAAAGAGGTTGCCCAGCGAATACTTGCCGTACCCGGGAATAAGGAATATGGATTACTGACCTTGATGATGGCTTATTATTCCGAAGCCAAATTTTTAATGAAGGTATCCCATAATTGTTTTTATCCGCGGCCTGAGGTGGATTCCAGCGTAATCCGCATAACCCCCTTAAGAGAAAAAAGAGTAAGAGTTGATGATGAGAATATATTTAAACAATTTTGCCGTGCTGCATTTCAGAAAAGGAGAAAGACCATATTAAATATATGCAGCGGCTTTTTCAAGTTAGAGAAGACGGCAGTTGAAAAGCACTTGACAGAGATGGGGATATCTCCAAAAAGCAGACCCGAAAATCTTAATATACAAGAGTTCGCAAGAATTACCGATACCTTAGCTCAATATTAGGTGAAATATGTCCCCGGTGCCTATAAGCGGTCGGTTTCCTGTTAGCAGAACAGTTAGCGATCCCCCGTCTAATTGCAGCGGTGCGGAAGAAACAGCTCTGCAGTTCTTCCGATGCTTAAAATAGATATTAATCCGACCCTTCAGGAGGCGGCTAAAATGAATTTTATCAGCCCCAGCAAAGGAAGTTTGAGTTTAATCGAAGTTGTAAAAGATATGCTTGACTATATTAGCGAAGACCTTGACCGCAGCTACAAAATAATTGTGGGCAGCGATTCGCATTCTAACTGCCAGGGTACATGTTTTGTAAGTGCTATCATTATTCATCGTCAGGGTAAAGGAGCTCGTTACTATTATGATAAATTTATTGACCGTAAAATGAACAGCCTCCGTCAGCGGATATTTTATGAAGCATCATTAAGCTTGGCTTTAGCTGACCAATTAAGTGTTTGCTTAAAAGATCATGGCCGTGAGGACATGAAAGTGGAAATACATCTTGATGCCGGGGTAAAGGGAGAAACTAAAGAACTGATTAAAGAACTGACTGGTATGATAATAGCCAGTGGTTTCGCTGCTAAAATTAAGCCTGATGCTTGTGCTGCCAGCAAAGTAGCTGATAAATATACCAAATGAATAGTTGCCCTTAAAAGTTCGTAAAGTCTGATGCGGGATGCATAAATAATCAGCGGAAAGTCTTCGCATGAAAAACACCTTCACCTGTCTCGCAGTACAATGTGGTACCGGGTAAAATACACAGCCTTGTTCCAAAATCCCCACCTCATTGCAGTGGTGGGAAGAAAATGCTTCGCAGTGTCAACCTAAATATTTAAAAAAAAAATTATTTTTTAAATATTTAGGTTGACACCAACAAATAAATTTTATATACTAATTATTTTAATTTGACATATTCAATTATTTAGTATAGAATTAATTTTGATATATAAATAAAGAAGGTG
>JAQUBU010000260.1 GCA_028686565.1 Syntrophomonadaceae bacterium | reverse complement strand
TTGCTGATCATTGTCCTGCCCATTAATGACTTCGCTTAAAACATCTATCTCCTTGCTGCGAACTTTTTCCCTTTCCATCCGGTAGCCGGCAAAAAAAGCGGCCTCTTGCTGCTTATCATCTATTTTGCTTTTGACGCTATCCTGCCCTTCGCTATTATACGCAGTATTGGTCTCCACTACTTGGGGAGAACTTTCAGTGTAAATGCCATCACCCAGGACCTTAACCGCTAATACAAAAAGAATTAGTATACCCAGAGTTATCATTATCTTTTTTTTATTGAACCCACTGGCTGGTGAATTTAATACAATCATTTTATTCATTAACTTTCTCCTTTCCTTGGCATTACCCTTACCTTGTGAGCTGGTATACTCAAAAGAGTTGATGTAGCTTCACTTAATCTCTCCTGCACCGCTTTTTGCCCGGCACCATCAGCAACAACCAGTACCCCCAGAACTTTGGGAAACTTATCCTCTATTAAGAGAGGAGAACCAGAGGATACTGCCAAATCCTGCACCAGGTTTTCCTCGCGGCTCTTCTTCTTGATTCCCTGGGCTTCGCTTTCCTCTGTTTCTCTCTTCTCATCCCGGCGATTACTGGCATAGCTTTTTATCCCTTCCGAACTCAGGGTCAAGCCAACTTCCACCTTGCCGGCTCCGTCAATTTCCGATAGGATCGCCTCCAGTTCTGCGGTTAACTGCGCCTTTACAGTACCTTCCGGCATCACTTTATCAGAACCCGCAAGCGGTGCAGCATTATCAACCCTGCCAACCGGCCAAAGCAGCGCAAGTAAACCCAGACAAATCATGATCACCATTATATAGCGGCTCTTTTTGCCCTTAAGAAAACGCTGGCTAAACTCTCCGCTATCCTCCCCGCGCCTAATCCATTCGTCCAACATGATATTCAACCTCCTTGAAATTCTATTTCGATATCAGTTTTTTGCATACCATAAAGATTGCGCAGCAATCCCAGTATTCTTTCCTTTATCTCAGTCTTTTCAGGCTCACCAATAATACTTTGATTCTCGGAAAAAACCTGGGGATTGTCAGAATTCTTATGCTGCATAAAATCACCGGTCTTCACCATTATGTGCAGCTTTTGAAATGTTCCCTCCTGTCCCATGTCGATTCTGGTTTCCAATTCTTGTACCCCAGGAACCAACATCGCGATACTGGCAATTTGTCCTTGCATTTTCTCTTTGACCGCTGCACTATTTCCATCAGTAATTTGCTGGTTGATATCCCGGCCTTTCTTAAGTATTTCTTCGCTTTGCTCCTCATTGGCCTGGTAATCCCAAAGTTTTACTTCAAACTGCTGTTCGTTGAAGAGCAAGGAAAGTACCGGATTTAAAACACTGATCAGAATAAACAATCCTATCGCAAAACGTACAAATGGCTTGAGGCCGCCATCAGGCAAAAGTATTTCCAGAAAGCTGGCTAGAATAATAATATAAAGAATATTTTTCACTATTTCTGCCAGAGTACTCATATCAGCCCTCCTTCATCGCAGTGCTCCCAGACCATTGGACATGCCCGCCACAATGGCGATCATTATAAAAAACATCAAGCCTACCGATGCTACCGCAGCCAGCATTAAGAAAAGGTGTGAACTCATGATATCCAGAACAGCAGCAGTTTTGGCATCACCCAACGGTTCAACAACAGCAGCCGTAATCTTGTATATCAAAGCCAGAGCTGCCACTTTTAATAAAGGGAAGATAATTATGCCGAAAACAATTATTACCCCCATAACCCCTAAAGCCTGTTTGATCATAACCACATATCCGGCCGCTACTTCAACAGAGTCGGAGAACATTTTCCCCACCACCGGAATTGCATTATCAGTAACAAATTTGGTGGTACGTAGTGCAACCTTATCCAGGACCGAAGCATACAATGCCCTCAAGGTTATAAAACCCACAAAAACACTCAAAAAGAAACCAAGGGACAACTGAGCCATCTGCCCGCAGAATTTCGATAATTTCTCAACCTTCAAACTGCTGGACATATTATTTATCAGATTGAGAACGGCTGACATAATAATTAAAGGAAAAACAATATTCTTAACTGCATTGGCAAAGGCTGTAGCTACTGTCATAAGGATAGGAAACAGTATTGCAGAAGTATGGATATTACCCAAACCAGCAGTCAATAAAAGCATCTGCGGCAGCATAGCCATCATAAAAGTAACCATGTTTTCTATGGTATGCTGACCCAGTTCTAAAACCACGCGAAATGAACCCATAGCTATAGCTGCCAATGCCATAAAACATGCTAAATATGATATTTGTGCAATGCCTGAAGAGAAGGTGCTTTGCAGGTTAAGCAGCAAAGCAGCTAATACTGACAGGATCAATAATTTTCCCAGCAAACCAGAATTAGCAGCTACTTCTTTAAAAAGAAACCCTGCCAAATTACTGCCTAACTCTTTAATATCAAATTCCCACTTGCCCTGGACAAAATCGAAAAGCAAATCTTTTATGCTTTTTCCCTCCATATAGTAACTGATCTCTCCATCGACACTGTCCTTATACTCCTCCAAAACCGAAAGGTCGAGACTGTTTACCGCGTCCTGCAATGAAAAAGTGGTTGCTGCAGCATCGTCATCGGCTGCTATAACTGGCAGCGGCAAACATAAGAAATACAATATCAGCAGAACGTAAAAATACTTTTTTACCATAAATATCACCTTTCTGCCAGGGGATTGAATAGTATTATTCAGGCATAGCCCTTAGCCTGGCATAAGCTCCATCATAGATTCAAGTATGGCGATCATAATAGGCAGGGATAAAACAGCAATTATTATCTTGGCAGCAAATTCAACTTTCCTAGCTACCGCCTGTTCACCGGCATCCTGGCAGATTGCTGCTGCAAACTCGCCCAGGTAAGCGACTCCCAGTATCTTTAAAATAGTGGCCATAAAAAAGTAGTTAATCTGGGCGCGATGCGTCAGCTCCTGCATTACTTCAATAATGCTGGCCATTTTTTCCATCATAAATATAAAAACAACTATACTGAAAACAATGCTCAAAATCACAGCCATCACCGGCTTTTCCTGCCGCAGAATTAACAGAAGTATAGTTGTGAGCAGGGCTAATCCAACTACCTGGGGTATTTCCACTTCTATCTCTCCTTTATAGTCTGCTTTTTCATTTTCCTTTAGAGCTTAAAAACCGATCTGACTACTGTGAAAAGTTGGTTCAATAGCTGCACCACAATAATCAATACTACTACCACACCAACCAGAGTTAGCATCTCTGCCTGTTCTTCCTTTTTTGCCTGTTTCAGGACTATTGACAAGATAGAAATTAAAATTCCAATACCAGCAACGCGAAAGATTATTTCAACATCCATACTTAAACCCCCGTTCTATAATTTTGAATTCTTAACTCAACTTTCTGACCAAAAGAACAGGCTAAAAAGCCCGAAAAAGCAATAAAATAAACTGTTTAAAATTCCATATTGACGAACATCGCGAGCTATCTTATATGTCATTGCGAGTGCATCGAAGCAATCCATCCATCGCCAAGTCATTTTAGATTGCTTCTCTACCGCTCGCAATTCTCACGGGTAATAACCCGCCACGATAAACGAAAAGCGTCAGAACATTTTTCGTTTATGTAATCAATTACCGGGAAGATTGCCGCGCTGCGCTCGCAATTATCACGGG
>JAQUBU010000259.1 GCA_028686565.1 Syntrophomonadaceae bacterium | reverse complement strand
GGTTGGGACCCAGAAATCCAATATCAGCCGCCTGGAAAGCGGAACGTACAATCCATCCCTGGACTTTCTGTCCAAGGTTGCCCGCTCCCTCGGCAAAGAGGTACAGGTTACGCTGAAATAAAAAATGAGAAAGTCATAAATAAGTTTGTGATGGCACAGATGAATCAATAAATTAAGGCACTAGAGATCAGTGCCTTTTTTATACTATCAGAAAGTATAACATTTTAAATGACGATAGTTAAGTGCAACCGCGGTTCTGCCGTCGCCAAAGGCTCGGTATAATCCGGGTTTTCTTTATAGTGCTGAGACGAATAAATGCGCTTTTGCTCTATTATATTCATTGATTCGAGCAAGAAGTATAATATGATTAGATTGTCAATATAAGGAATATAACAGATTAAAACACTAGTTGAGTATTTTGCGCAATTATAATGGATTTGCGGCTTTCCATTAGTTAACCGGAAAGCCGATATATCTTACAAAAATGTGAGGGGTATCTTGGAGTCATGGATATAGAGGCGTTTACCAGCCGTGAAAAAATGTTGATGCTGCGGGAAGAACTGCTGGCTGTCGAGGAAGACCGTCTGGCCGGACGCACCGGAAAAACGCCCGATGAACTAGACAGCTATCTGGACAGTATTATTAATGAGATGGAACATGGAAAAGAAGCTTCATTATAAGATGATTGTTGCTGACGCACCCCGTCAGATGTTGTCGGGCCATGTTAGTTGTCTAGCATAGAAAAGCCCTCTGCTGCCCGCAAAATCAAAAAAGATCTGATACTAATAGACGCCATCCATTTTCTATATCAAATGCCGGAGCGTTCCCGTCTCTGAACGCTAATTTATCGCCAATAAATATCACAAACCTGTTCGTAGAAAAGTTGTATAAACATGATTTTTTAGATACCTTAATGGCCATTTAAAGATCATTGTAATCATTTTAGTATTAAAAAACCAAACGGCAGTAAATTTGGCAGTAAATTTACCGAAACTGAATATCAGAAAAAACTAAAGGGGCTTCTCAGCCCCTATTTTTCTTTGGTGCCAGAGGTGGGACTCGAACCCACACGCCTCGCGGCACACGATTTTGAGTCGCGCTCGTCTGCCAATTCCGACACTCTGGCTTAGAAATATTTATTAATAAGCAAACATTATTATAAATGCCAGGAGTATCCTTGTCAAGGAGCTTATGTTTGGCGATTGCCCATATGTTACAATTGATGTCAGAACAAGGCATGACTTTACAGAAGGGTTTAGCTAAGAAATGGCGAAATATTGATATTGAGGTAGGGTATTATATTATTTGACGGAATTATATGTTTATTATTCAAGGAATTATAGAAAGATAGCATAGGAACTCATGAAAGACAAGTTTCCAGGCAGAGGGAATTTGTCTGTTATAGATAAAACCCAAATCCGCTTATAAAGGAGCAAAATTAATGATAAATGAAGAACTGCTGGTTAAAAAGAGCCTGCAGGGCGATCTCGAAGCTTTTGAAGAACTGGTGCTTAAATATCAAAACAAAGTTTACTCCCTGGCCTACCGGTATATGGGAAATGAAGAGGACGCCTATGACAGTGCTCAGGAGGCTTTTTTAAAAGCATTCCGATCGTTACGCTCGTTTAAAGGTAATTCAAGTTTCGGTACCTGGATTTTTCGGGTGACGAGTAATGTTTGCCTTGATGAGTTAAGGAGGAAAAAACGCAAGCCGCTGTCCTTGTCACTTGATGAACCACTGGCTACCTGGACAGGAAATGAAGTAGAAAAAGAGCTTGCTGACACTAATCCAACTGCCGACATAATATATGAAAGAAAGGAACTTTCTCAGTACATACAGTTTCTTCTCGATCAATTAAAACCGGAGTTCAAAGCAGTAATAATTTTACGGGATATTCAAGAACTAAACTATGAAGAAATTGCTGAAATACTGAAATGCTCATTGGGTACAGTTAAATCCCGTATTAGCAGGGCTCGCAATGAATTGAGGAAAATGTGGCTGGAGAGGGAACTTTTACCTTAGTATTGTCGTCAAAAGGCAAGGAGGGTTAGTGCTGTGAAATGTGAGCAAATAAAAAATTTGTTATCGTCCTATATTGATGGGATGGTTGACAAAAATGAGCAAGAGATGGTTGAAGCTCATATTGCTGTTTGTATGCAATGCCGCAAGCAAGTCGAGGAATACCGTCATATTGCTAATTTGATGCAGCAGATGGAACCTCCTTCCTTACCGGGTAATTTCACGAGCGAGCTTAACCGGCGAATTCGTGATGAGCACAATAAAATACTGGGTTCATATTCCGTTAAAACCCCGAAAAAATCAGGGTGGTTTGCTGCCGCACTTGCAGTATTTGCGCTTACGGGAGGAATATATGCCAGCAGCCATTGGTCACTCGGAAGCTTTGTAACAGCATGGCATGACAGTAAAGAAAATCAAAAAAAACCTTTGATATCTATTGATAACATTATCGAGCGTTTTCAGAATTGGAAAGATAGCGAAGATAGTAAGGTTGATAGTATTGCAGAGGCTCCGGACGATAACATAAATAGAGCGATTGAAAAACCGAAAATGCAAGTAAAGAATGTTCTGAGTGACCCGGCAGATTCTCCACCAATTGATAGTGATGAAGTTATGAGCAGCCATACCACTGTTTTAAAAGTAGAAAGTATTGAAGAGTCCCTGCCGCAAGCCTTAAAAATAGCTGCAAACCATGGTGCTGGTTTGACGATTATACCAGCTGAGGATTTACCGGAAGATTCCCAAAGGATTGCCCAGGGGATATTATTGGAGGTTGCGCCGAGTGAAGCGGAAAAAATCATCGCTGAATTGGAGGTTTTGGGCAGTCCAGTTTCTGTTGATGAGATAGCATTTTGGAGTCAGGTTAGAGATAGTGCCAAGACTGGTGATTCAGAAAGCCAGAGCAAATCAGGTAATGAAGAAACCCCGGCAGAGCTCTTGGAAGAAACCCAGGCAGAGCCTCCGGTTGAGCAGAATGAGCAGGCTGAGGAAGGCGAGCCCAGGCTTTTAAGCAAACAGGAGACACCCCCTGACCAACTTGATGAAGATAGTACTAATACTCAAGAGGATGGAAAAGATAATAAGGTAACTATCAGCATTTATCTTATCCAGGAAAATGAGCAAGTTATAAGACCGTAGTGTTTATTAGAAAATGACAGATGTGAGAGCAGAAGATTATTTAAATTAATAGTTAGGCGCAAACGAATTGTAGGGTTAAATATGATTACCGCTACAATTTTTCTATTTATATGGGAAAAATGCTATCATAAAGCATAGCATTACAATGCTTCTGCAAGCAATCTAACATAGAATTAAATAAAGGATGGGTGTGTCCATGCCGGAAAAAAAATTTTTACTCATTGATGGGAATAGTCTGCTGTTTAGAGCTTTCTATGCACTACCCCTACTGCGTACCAGCGAGGGGATTTATACTAATGGAGTCTATGGCTTCCTGACGATGTTCAGGCGGGTAATGGCTGAACAGCAGCCCAGTCATGTGCTGGTAGCCTTTGACAAGGAGAGGAAAACTTTTCGGAATGAATTGTACAGTGAATACAAAGCCAATCGCGGAGCTACCCCCGAAGAGCTTAAGGAACAGTTTCAATTATTGCGGGACCTGCTGGCAGCTATGAATGTTGAGTATCTGGAAATACAGGGATACG
>JAQUBU010000258.1 GCA_028686565.1 Syntrophomonadaceae bacterium | reverse complement strand
TACCATGGCACGAGTTCAACAGTTTCATAGCAATGACAGGAAGGCGCTGCGCTTGCAATGACAAGTACACTAGTATCATAACAATGACAGGTACGCTAGTTTCATAGCAATGACAAGCACACTAGTTATGTCGCATAATATGTCAACTACGAAAGTTGAGTTAAGTATTAAAAAGTTATTTAAGCATCGTAACTGCGGAGCAGTATCTTTCACACCCGCCAATATTTATCCATTTCGTTTAACAAATATGTAAAAATGCTGATTTATTAATCAAAAAAAAGCAGTTAGAAAGCGCTAAGACTTTACACTAATTGGCTAAATATCACTGCATTTACCTGTTAACTATCTTTATCCCAAGTATTGGCATAATCTTTGCATTAACTAATTTCAGGTATTTAAAGATTTATTTTAATTTACATGAAACAATGCTCTTATTTGTTTTTTTTATTCATTTTTTAAGTTAGGAGTTGGTTCAATGTTTAAGGATTCAGATTTTCAGAAGTCTCTAAAAAATCTAAAACCTCGCGATCATATTTGCCTGATACATGAGACCTCTGGAGATTGGTACAACATGGTTATGCCATTTTTTGCAAGCGGCTTGGAACGAAATGAAAAATGTATATATATATCAGATCGTCAGCCAGCCAATGAAATATGGTCCTGTCTTGCCAATGAAGGCGTGGACATTGCTTCTGTTCAAGAAGCAAGTCAATTATTGTTTTTGGGTGTTAAAGAATTATTTTTCAATGATAATGAAGTTGATCCCTTTCAAACAATTTTCTCTTTGATGGAGAAAATTGAGAATTCTTTAGCCGAAGGCTATGATTGTATAAGAATCACCTTTGAAATGGATTGGCTTTTGCAATATAAACTAAATGAAACTTTAATAATTGAATTTGAAGCAAGGTTAAACAGATACTTTTTTTCCCGCTACCCATGTATTTCATTGTGCCAGTATCCCCTCCGCCAATTGGAGCCTACCTTTATCAAGGACATTATAAGAAATCATCCTTTGGTTATGCACAACAAGCAAATTTGCCGAAATTCCTATTACGTGCCACCCAGGGCTTTCCTAAGCAAGTATGGAGATGAAGCTGAGTTAAAATATTTGATTAACAAAATTGAATTGGATCATGAACAAACCCGCTCCGGGTTTGTTATGGATATGCTTAAGAATTCTACGCAGCCATGCATAGCAGTATATCCCCATAGCCGGTTAATAAGACATAATGATGTTTTTCAACAAATGCTTGGTTACAGTGACCACGAAATGGAACAGTTAGCCTGGGAAAAAGATTTGATACCAACTGAATTGCTGAATTACCAGACAGAATTCCATGAAAAATCAAGGGATCCGGGCAAACCGCTGCGCCTCGAAAAGGAATTAACCTGTAAAGACATGCGTCGTCTGCCGGTTGAGCTTACAGTTCATCAACTGCACGATAAGGATGGAAATATTGAATTGTGCTACGCATTCGTTACCGATATAACCGAACGCAAAGAGTTGGAGAAAAGACTTGAATATTTAAGCCTCTATGATTCATTAACCGGACTTGGCAACCGTTTGTGCTTTGAACAAGAAATGCAGCGGATTGAGAAACGAGCATTTAACTGCATTGGGTTAATTCTATGTGATTTTGACGGCTTAAAATTAATAAATGATACTATAGGTCATACCAAGGGTAATACTTTACTGATAACCCTGGCAGATATCTTGAGGAACTGTTTTGAAGACGATATTTTCATGGCACGCATTGGCGGCGATGAATTCATTGTTTTGCTCCCTGACGTTAGCGCAATGGCGGTAGAGGCAGCCAGCAGCAGGGTAAAGAAGGCCATTTCCAGTTACCGAATTAAAAACAACGAACCGTTTCTAAATGTGTCTGTAGGTTTTGCATCTGTCAGCATGGATAATAAAAAAACCAACCATCTTTTAAAAGAGGCTGAAAACTCAATGTTTCGCCAGAAAATGCTCCATCGTTATAGTGGTCAAAGTACAGAATCACATATTCTTAATAAAACTCTTGATGCCAGAGATATCGCTACTGAAGGACACACAAACCACCTAATTGAATTAGTGACGGTGATTGCTGCTGCTAATAATCTCCCTGAAACTATATTTCATAATTTAAGGCTGCTGGCTGAATTTCACGATATTGGCAAGATTGGTGTCTCAGGAGATATATTGCTTAAACCAGGTCCCCTAAACAATGCGGAAAAAAATGAGATGCAGCGTCATACTCATATTGGCAGCCGTATTGCGGCATCCTCACGTGATTTAAGCGGCATTGCTGATTGGATATTAAAACACCATGAACACTGGGATGGTCAGGGCTATCCGCTTGGTTTGAAAGAGGAGGAAATTCCCTTGGAATGTCGTATTCTTGCAATAGCTGACGCTTATGATGCCATGACCAGTAATCGTCCCTATCGCAAGGCTATGCCCAAGAAAACAGTTTTACAGGAATTAAGGAAATGTGCAGGCCGTCAGTTCGATCCAGTATTAATCCCCCGGTTCATAGAAGCCATGAGTAAGTGTTGATTAATTTTGGTTCTTATGCATCTATTGTTGAGATTAAAATATTCCAATGCAAACAGCATTAATTCTTATTAATTAAATGTATCTAATGCACTAATGGACATGCTCATAAAAAAAGTTAAACTTAAGGAGCATAATTTGAAATCACATCGTTTATATAAAAGCCATAAAGACTTTAATGAGGCTATCTTCAACATAATGAACATTGCTATTCTTCTTGTTGATCTAAATAGCTTGAACATAGTTAATGCTAATGCAGCAGCCCAGGAATTATCTGCTTATTCTCTGGAAGAATTGCAACAGTTAAGTATATTGGATTTAAGTGCTCGCAGGCCAGACAAAGCTCGTCAATTATTGGAGAAACATATTTCGATACTATCCGAGAAAGACAGCAGCGTTTTCAAGGATTTCGGAAAGACAAAAAATGGTGATAAAGGTGTTGTTGCTGTTTATCTCAATATTGTAACTCTGGATTCCATGCCCGGCGAACAAAAAGATATCCTGCAGGCTCTTATTTTTGATATAAGTGAACAGGTAAAATACTTGCAGGAAAATGCAGAAAGAAATCGCTATGAAGCGCAGGCACTGAAGATGGCAACTCTAAGTGCCATGTCAGCTGGTGTAGTACATGAGATTTCCCAGCCTTTGAATGCTATCAAAGTTTTAGCTGATGGAATGATTTACTGGCAAGAAACCGGACGGGATATTAATCTGGCTGAAGCATTCACTGCCTTTCGCAACATCTCAACCCAGGCTGAACGAATTAGCAGTATTATCAGCCATATGCGAAATTTAGCCAACGCATCAGCAGATGCCGAATACTATCCCTGTAGTATTAATGAAGCAGTATCTGCTACCATAAATTTGCTGGGCAGACAAATCGCCAGTCACGGAATAAAGCTAACCCTGGATTTGGACAAGAAGCTTCCGTTGGTTTTAGCACAAGAACAGCGTCTTGAAGAGATCATGATAAATCTGATGATTAATGCCATGCAATCTCTGGATGAGAGTGTACAGCCTGAAAAGTTGATTGTATGCAGTACCTGCCATGAAAATAATAAAGCAATACTTGAACTGGCAAATAACGGGCCCTGCATCAAACCGGAATTCGCCCAGAATATATGGGAGCCCTTTTTCAGTACACGTAAAGGTGGTAATGGAATGGG